>DATDFS010000300.1:0-28726 GCA_036522495.1 Nitrososphaeraceae archaeon
ATTACAATGCAGTAGTAATGTCAACAAAAAAATATCATCCACCTGTGGCAAGACCTGTGATTGCCACCTACAAACTGAATTACCAAAAAGGAAAGGTGATGGTTCTTGGGATATATTCTGATGATGTAATATCAAATAGCAAGTTTGACAAATTCTTTGATGGATTGCTTCTACAACATGCTCCTGCACCCAAAGTAAGGAATTTGTGAAAACTATACTCTTATTATGGATTAATAATCAGGCATTAATTGATTTAAAAATCACTATCAAAAGAATATCTTCTATTGTCATGTGGGAATTATATTCTATTCTATAGTTCTTTATTCCTTATTTCCCACAACAAGTACATGCTCAATTTATTTTGTTCGTAGTTATTGTTCACTTTCTTGCATTATTCGATAGAATGTTCTAATATAAGAAAAAGGTCTGCTGTACATTATTTACTACACACATGAACTATTGATAGATCGCTTGTGGCTGTATGTGCAATGAAGAGATTGCATGCCTATCCAATATTGTAGTAGCTGCCGTGTTTATATTGTAGATCTTGACCTTTAGATTTATTAGTTCTGAGCTTGACAAATTGTATTTGTCAGCTAAAATTCTCTTTACTTGAGTCTCTGGATCAAATATGGTGTTTGCCAGTGATTGTAAGGTTACATATAGTGTTTTCAATAGCATTGAGCGCGGAATCTTTCCAGATGTATCGTTTAGAATAGAAAAACTGATCTTATCTACTACCATATGATTTTGTGGAGGAGATACTGCAAAGGAATTGGCAGAGTAAAGCAAACGTACATCAAGCAAGTTAATCTGATCTAGCGATGGTGGTGATTGAAAAAGAGGAGTAGCATTTATTGCTCCACTGTTTGACAAACCCAAGATTCCATTATCGAGTTGTACGAATATAGTCATAAATCCTTCCACTAGTTCTTCTTTTACTTTGATGTTAAATATGTTCACAATGTCCTTACAGCTTATTCCTGTTGATTTTTGAGGTTGTAATGTCCTTATTATCGAATGAAATGGGGAATTACCGTTGTTGACTATTACATTCAATAGTACTGTGATTGGATATACTTGTTTATTGAAAATACTAACATCAGTATCATAGTATCCTGCTGTGAGCAGACCAGCATCTTCAGATATTACCCCACATTCAAATTTCGCAGTATAGGCTATACCACTGATCTGTTTTTCTTTATTATTATTTAGAGCAGATCTATTTGTTAAAAGAACGATATCATTAATAGAGGAGTTATTTTTAACAGCATAAGAGTTTAAATTAACACTATTTATCTGATGCTGCCTCAGAGGTGAGGATGAAGAAGGTTCTTTATCTTTCACCATCATAGCTTTACTAACTGGTAGAGATGACGACATTAAAATAACCGCTGCGACAAATAAAGTAGATGTAGCAATAATATAAAAAGTTCCGTTGGAATTATTTGACTGACATACCATATTATGATTATTTAACCGTAATCATCTTGACAATAATTTATACTATCGTCGCCTAGATATGCCAAATTGGTATTTTTTAACCATGGCAGATATAGAATGGATGTCTAGTCCTTCTTCAAAAGAAATAGCTTCTTTTATATGATGGTGGTCGTCGTTTCTGTTGCTACCATCGTTAGAAGTCATCGGAGCAGCTTAAAATTCCCACTTTACAATCACATTTTTCATCTCATACTTGCTTATGAATTCATTTCTCTAACCCTCTTAAAGGATCAAGAAACAGTTTCTTTGCAAAATGACTAGTTGTAAAATCAAACATGTCCAGAAGTGAGCCTGCTTTTTCGTCAAAAGATTGTTTTGCAATTCTACCTAGATGCCAATTATCCTCAATAAAACGTAGGATAGATGACTGGTCGATTACTGAATGACTAACATAGTTTATTTTTGCATACGGAGACAATATCAGCAATGGTAGGCGTGCACCATATCCGCATCTGTCTTGGTAAGCACTAGCAGGAGCATGACCGCAGAGTAGATTAGGTCCAAGAAGTGCATCGTTTACAGGATCATTAGATTGACTTATTATAGGAGGCATTGCATGGTCGTACCAGCCGCCAGAATCATCATAGGCAATGATAATAGCAGTATTATTCCATTCTGGCAATCTTTGCAAGTGATTGATGGTATCTACTAGAAATGCTTGCTCGTCTATTGGATCAGAGTATCCTGGATGTCCTGTCTGATACATAGAGGCTTTGAGGAAGCTGACTGCAGGTAAATTACCAGCAGCAATGGTATTCCAGAAATCAGATAAATCGTATTGGTGGTTAGCATGATCTGTTTTTCCAACCATTAAAACTGAAGTTGGAGGAAGATGATGTGGATTAGCTGTAGAGTTGTAGTATTGAAATGGCTCATGATGTACCACATAATCGGTAATATTCTTGCCTGCAATGTTCTCATGTGAGGCATCACAAACAGCCTTGTTGTTAGAAGTGCCAGATGGCTTGAAACCCCCTTGAAACCAACCCCAGGTTATACCTTTTTCATTCATAAAATCGCCTATATTCTGTCCTGCCATGGATATTGTTTTACCTCTAGAACAATCATCGTAAACTGAATCTATATCTCCTATTAAAGTACCGTTAGCTACATTTTTCGGTATGTTAAGTGGCATGGCACCGTATGTTTGACCCGCGATAAGGTTGATATGGCCTGGAAGAGAGGGACCAATATTGGAGCTATGGAAATTATCACTCATTGCAAAGTGTTGAGCATAGTTCCATAATGCAGTCACAGTATTACCATCAAAGTAGCCCATTACCAGTTTAGGATCACAATTTTTTTGGGATGATAATCCGGAGTTCTGAACAAATTTATCCATAAGACCACCGTCAAAAGATTTCTGAATTGCTGTGTACCCGTGGTCTGGATCACATGAGGCTACTGTTGCAGATTGGGATTTATCCAGGCGGAATGGATTTGCCAAATTTGTATTACTAGTCAACAAACCTGGTGTAGTTAGACCATTTGTGGAGGGTGTATCAGGCAAAGGTGAAAAATGAGGCTCATCAACTGGATTTATAGCGTTGGGATAAGTAGCAAAGTAGTGATCGAAGGCAACGTTTTCCTGAAATATAACAACAAGATGTTTGATAGGTGTAGTGGATGTAGAAGTGGTGATAGTAACAGCTGTTGCCACTGATACTAAAGAAGTACCAGATAAAATCAATGATATTACTACTAAATCTAGAACAACCACAGTTGTTAATTTTTCCTTGTTCAATAGATGCAGTTGTATTGTAACTTATTTATGCTTTCATACTACTAAGCGTAAATTCACATTAATAATGAAGCTCTCTTGCTCGATCTCCTTGGTTTGAATGTTATTGTTACTACTTTGTAGATATTTCCAGTAACATTTGTGCTAACTCGCATGGAACTAATCACTGCATCATCATGTCATATTTTAAGTTCATGGTAATCCCAACGATCTTGTGATTCTGCTCTTTAAGCCATAATCTTGGTAGGGGGGATCTGGGGGCTACTTTCTGAACAGGTCCTATGTCGACAGTTTTTAATGGACTTGGAGAGCCGAATAGAATCCCTGCTAATGGAGGGGTACAGTCTATTGATGTTGAGCTATGTAATAGACATTCTAATATGCCCGCAACCAGGAGGGTTTGGGTCAAGCATCAAAGCAGATATTCATGCAGTAAAATACCTATTAACATGAATTGAAAGATCTTATTCCCAACCCATGATAGAAAGAAATATGTCTAGGTTCATTTTTTCAGTGTTTTTAATGACACATGTTGCAAAAATAATAGAGATAGTTGGTAGTTCTGAGAAAAGCTGGCAGGATGCAGCACAAGCTGCATTAAACGAAGCCAAGAAGACGATACACGGCATAACTGGAGTAGAAGTTGGAGATATGACTGCAAAAGTAGATCCAAACAACGGGAATATCACAGAATATCATACAGCTGTCAAAATAGCATTTGGTGTAGAACATAGTTAATATTTAGGCCATAGTAAGCGGCTATTGTCAATATCGCTCTACTGTATGGAATTATCTTAGTAGCAATACTAAAAGTATTACCACATACGTATTAACATAAAATAAGATAAATAGTACAGCAAGAGTTCATAATTTCTTCCATAGATGAAAACACATATAGCGCACATAATTGAATTTTACATTATCAGAGCTGTAACTCATAATTGACTTTTATGAAATAAACATGGAGAATGACTGTATTTTTACCTTATACAATGTAGCACTAACAATCGCTAACGTTTATGTTAATGTGTAGGAGCTCTAGGTTCGTGTGATGTTCCTCTGCCTGTCAATGTACCAGTATAATCGCCCATATCTTCCAGGAAAGTCAAAATCGTTTAATGTTTTGACAATGTCAAGTGTTTAGCCTCATATTTGTTAAGTAATGAGTGTCTTTATCATATTTTTTCTTTTTCTTGAATTAATTTTTGACATCATATATACATAGCGTCAGAGCAAAAAGATTTTTGTTATAAAACCATTATATTTGATAAAGAATCATCTTTTAAAAATGCTGAAGAAAATTATATCTACGGACCTATCTGGTATTGATAATAGATCCAAAATACAATCTCCAAAAAAGCTTTCACTAATAGCCATAATGATATCCTTAATGCTGGTGGCTATATTGATATCTACAATCCCAGTACATTCGGCATATGCTCAAAACACAAATACAAATACACTCGGTGAGGTAACAAATCTGACAATCAATGGTAAAAACTACCCAATTAAATACAATATTACTACCGGTAAACTTTTAGGTCTTGTTGAAGATAAAGACAAGACCACACTCATAGCTATCTTATCAACTCTATCTGATAAGGGAACTTTGACTATTGAAATTCCAAGAAATATACTAGATGACAAAGGTCAATCCAATGCTGACGCTAAATATACAGTGCATGTAGATGGTAAAGATGCAACTTTTAGAGAAACATCGAATAATAAAACAGCAAGAACATTATCTATTGACTTTAACAAGGATGCCAGGATGATAGAAATTATAGGTACTCAAGCCACGCAACCACAATAATCAAGATCGACCTAGAAGTCTAATGTCGGTTTTTCAGATGGGCCAGAGAACATCATTGTGGATATCCGATGTCGAATATAGTATTAGAATAGAAGCCAAAAATAAACAAATTCGATATGAATTCTTTTCATATGTTGATTGAAAAACAGCAAAACAACAGCACTACTACTAGCTGCAATATTCATTCTCCTGCTTCCTTACTGCAGCGTTTGTTGCTGTCACTAGCCAATTTGAGCAGAAAACATTCCCACAAAGTTCAAGTTCAAACCCATTGGGTAGTATCCATGTAATAGGGGGCTTTTTGGTGGTAGATGATTAAATTATTATTGCCAGCCAGTACAGAACAATCAAAAAACTTGCCGTAATGGTGAGAACCAAAATTTTTTCAATAAATATTAAATTAAGCCAAACAAAAACCTTAACAGTATTATCAGAACTATTATGCCTACAATAACGTAAATTAGATACCAAATCGTCATATCGGTTGTTTAACGGCAACATGAATAATAAGGAATTTCTCTAACTCATAGTATAGATTGTTACTCATAAACACCTGGGAAAGATTTTCTGATTCAATCGAATAAAAAAAACTCAATTGTAGTATTTATCCATCAGATGATTTTATCGAGTATACACATAAGGTATACACACCCAAAATTACAATCTGTGATTGAATGTTGTAGAACAAATGTAATGAAAAATGTTGATTCATATATTAGAGATTTATTACTAATTCCAAAAGATAAGAAATTAAAATTGTTGAATGTCAACTAACCAATTATTACCATTCTTTATAGCATCAAATTACTTTCTCAAAAGATTCAAAAACTTAATTTTTCTCTTGAAGTCTGGTTTGACATATCGAGTAGACTTTTCAATCGTAACAGTACAAGTATGCAGGTTGAATCGTTATTGTCAAAATTCGAAACTTGATGGCATATCGTATGGCATATCTAAGCAATTTTTATTCCCATTGTAATGAACTACTTTGGATTTTGGAACCATCTATTCATGTGACTTTATGACTCATATTATTGTGAAATTATCCTGATATTGTGACATTAAATTTCCAAATGAGCATGCGTCCCATCCCAGTCAAGAGACTGCAATAAACACTGAACTTCAAATAAAGAAAGACAAGAAATTGCAGCAGAAAAACAGGCAGATAAATATACAGAAAAGATCTCGAACATGGAAGATTTAACAACTCAATTTACCAATTAAGATATCTTGTCTGAAATTAGTACAATAATAGATTGCATAGGATTTGTGAAGTTAATGGAACAATAGTCCATTGCAAGAAGAGCTCTACCTACAAAATTAAGATATTATGCGAAGGCTCTACATTTTTGTACTATCTATAGATTTGAAAAATGTTACAGCAGTATGAAATCAACTTGTAGCAGCTACTTTTCATATTACAACAAACAAAAATTATAATATAAACATATGAAACCAGAGTTTATTAAAAAACTTACAAAACAATCTGAAAATGAGACGTCAAAGTATGGAATGAAAGTTATTTAAGGTATAAAATTATAATTAATATCACCACTATGTGTGACTTCATAGGTTATGAGATCAGAGACAAACACGGGATGAAGAACAAGATTGTTGAAGAGGAAGACTGGGAAGCTGAACCAGAACTTGAAAAGGTACAGGAAGAACAGCCTGTTACGATGACCCAGTAAATCAACGATACACAGCGATGCAAACTTGCTGACGTAGAAAGTACAACTCTTCATTTCTTTTTTCAAGGATGTGGCTAACAAACTCTATCCTTTAACGAATTGATTAAATGATTCTTGTTAGAGGATAAGCAGATGCTTAAAATTTAAATGGTCTTCATCTTCATTAATTATAGTTAAAGAATTAGTGAGCTAGCGATGGCAGTAAGATCGATCAATCAGGATTAAAGACAGGCATTTTAGAATTGATACAAAACGTTGAAATGTGAATAGTTCTTATTGCCTGGATTTATCTCCTGTTTTAACTTCCATATGTTCATTGACGCCAATTTTTTTCTTGCTCACTGGCTCTTCATTACTACAAGTAAGAGGTTCGCCGGTGTCGTAATCGTTGACATTTGTGGATAATTCTAAGGATCTAAGCTCTTTATTGTCATTAAAGTCCACCTTGGACTGTTTCTTTGACATCTAATAAATTTAAATCAAAAGACTGATTTATTTCTATACCCTTTTTCATCATGTTGTATATGGGTTGGATGTCATTATTATGCTATTGCAATAATGTCGTTAGGTTCGTATTTAAATTTTTATTACTCGTCAGTATTGTTAACGGGGACGTTTCTTTGCATTGTTAACATCGTTTTTTCAATTCCTCCGTCGACAGCCTGTTTACGGTGTAAGTGCTGAACTGGTTGATATGTTAACCGGATTGCTTTACATGTTTAGATGGTAGCAGCTTAGTAACATATGTCAACAAAATTTAAGTAGACCTAAGCTTAAATATTGCATCCTTCCTTAGAATTATTATAATAACAATCAATGATAGATTATACTGGTAGTAGCATTAAAGACAGCAGAGGACACAAAATCCGCTATATCACTTCAACTAGCACCAAACCTGGTTCCGATGTTCAAAGATAGGTGAACAATCTATGCTACACTTACATATATTAAACATACTCAAATATTCAAATATATATTAAAAGATCCTATACAAGCAAGGATCCATTGGGAAGTCATTATCAAAAAAGCCAATGGTGCACCGATTGTATTAGGATATGATTTATTAATTATTCATAACATTTGGAAAACAATTATTGATGCCTTCCTGTTTGCCAAAGCTAGGACTGTAGCATTGCTTTGGGCAGGATGATTATCCAATTTGCCAGAATGAATATTTCGGAATTGCGGTATGCTTTACATGCTAAATTAACTGCTTATGAGTCTTCTACTGTAACATTGAACAAGTATATAGAAGAGCGATAGATGTGGCTAGGGTTATATTAGTTGACATATGTGTATTCTCTTAATCCTGCTTTATCCGCAGTAGTGCCACCAATTTTTACCAGTATGAATTCTTTATTGGTTCGTAAAATAGAATCATTAAAGCTTATCCCATTTTCGTGCAGTTCCACATATTCTTCCATAGACACCTTTCTTCGCGGTCCGATTTCTTCTTCTAGGTTCATTCGTTTTACTATTTTTTCATATTCAGGTTGTATTACTCCGCTAAAAACCATGGCGCTACTACCGCTGCCATAAGATCCAAAGCCTACCCTCTTAGTTTCTAGATCAATTCCCTTCTTGTATTCAAATTCGAGCAAACTTCTAAATCCCATATACATTGAAGCTGTATATAAATTCCCGATTATGGAGGATGCTTCAAGAGAACTTGCCATCTTCTTTTCAAAAACCTCATTATAGAAAGATGTCTGTACAAATACCCGTCTAAATTTTTCATCAGCTTTCATAAATTCAGTATCAGCAAGAATGGATTCAATTGTGCCTCTTGGATCTTTTGGTAATGGCTCTTCCATTCCTACTTCTTTTATAACATATTTCCAACGAGGAAGGTGTCGCCACTCATGTCTTAATAAGTATGCTAGCGCCTTTTCGCCCATTTTCCTGTAAGGAAGGTGGACACTGAATAAATCAATGTGATCTGTAATGGATTCGCCATCTTTAAGGTTAATCAAACCTGTCCTAACTGCCTTTTCTTTATAACTATCAAATGCCTTCCTTACTTGAATCAAATATAATAGATTAGAATAGTTTCCGTTGACAAGAGGAGTCTCCTTTCCACATGGCCTATAGAAGTCATATTCATTCTTGATAATTGTAGAAGCGACTTTTTTATCAAAAGCTAGTAGCCTAGGATTTTCCTTAATTAGAATGGCAACTGCGCCAGCGCCCTGTGTATATTCTCCCGATGAACCAATATCATATTTGGCAATATCACTCACAATGACAATAGCAGCTTTGCCATTATTTTCTTCTGCTCTAATCCAATTTGTATTATCATATAATGCATAAGATCCACTCACACATGCAAATTTACACTCAATTCCTCCTGCATGTTCGAAAGAACCTTCTCCATAAACTTGTTCTAGCATTCCTATTACAAAAGAATTCATTGCTTTAGATTCGTCTAGGGCAGATTCAGTAGCTACATACATTCTTCCGACATCCTGGGGATGTAAATGATTTCTTTGCATTAACTTCAAACAGGCGTTAGCAGCCATACAGGCTGGATCTTGATTAGTATCAACCAAGGCCATCTTTTTTATGCCTATACCATACTCTAGCTTCTGCGGAGCAATCCCTCTTGCCTCAGCAAAATCCTTATAGTCAACGTAAAGTTTAGGCACGTATATAGCTAAGTCGTCGATCCCTACTTGCATTTTTACAAAGACTATATGTATAGCCATTTAAAGGTATTTCTGGGTTAAACTTGACTAAAGGCTATAATTAGGAGCGATAACAAAACAATTTAAAAATATTTGTCATTGTTGGAAATGAAAATGAGTTTTATACATCTTTAGAGCATTTTTATAGTCGATTAATAATATTTTATAGTCCGATATAGGTTATCTCTTTCTGCGGCCTTAAAACCAATCTGTTTAATAGCAGATATAATTTTATGTGCCGTTAACTCAGTCGATCTAGCACCTGTAGCGCTAACTACTTCTTCACCAACTAGAGTACCACCAAAATCATCAGCGCCATAATTAAGTGCCAGCTGAGCCATACCGACTCCATTTGTTAACCAAGATGATTGGATATGGTCAATCAAACCATAGTAGATTATTCTTGTAATTGCTATCATTTTCAATAGTTGCAATCCTCCAGTAGGATATTTTATCAGTCCCTCTGATTGTATCTGGGTTTTGTTTGGTTCAAAACTCCAAGGAATAAATGCCATGAATCCTCCTGTTTTTTCTTGTAATTGCGCAATTTTCATAATATGTCGTGCTCGTTGTTCTTCAGTTTCAACCGTTCCATACATCATGGTTGAAGAAGACTTTATACCAATCTCGTGGGCGAGTTCCATTATTCGAATCCATTCGTGGCTCTTAATTTTAAGTGGGCTGATTTCTGCTTTTACATAGTCATCAAGAATTTCAGCGCCTGCACCAGGAAGAGAATCTAGTCCAGCTGCTTTTAGCCTCGAGAGAATCTCCTTTATACTACTTTTTTCAACTCTTGCAATCATGTCAATTTCAGATGCCGAAAGTCCATGAATTCCTACCTCGGGACATTTTTCCCTTATTGCCTTAAAAGCTTCTTCATAATATTCAATTTTTAAATTTGGATTATGACCGCCCTGAATTAGTACCTGTGTAATACCAAATGCATCTCTAGATACTGCTACGCGCCGCACTATCTCGTCTATGGATAATGTATAAGATTGTTCATGTCCAGGTGGACGATAGAATGCACAGAATTTGCAATAAGTAATACAGACATTGGTATAGTTCAAGATAATATTATTAACAAACGTAGCAGTATTTCCATAGAGTCTCTGTCTTAGCATACTCCCAACAAGTCCTATCGGGTAGGCATCATCAGACTTGATAAGCCTGATGCACTCATTTAGCCCCAGATGTCGACCACACAATACCGCATCTAAAATGTCAGCAACATCAGATTTGCTGATCAAGTCTTGTACTAACAGACTGTTTTGCAAGAGTAACATAATTTCTGAACTATCAATAGTATTTATTCTTTACAAATCATGGGAATCTGTCAACACATATTTTATATTAACTTCAAACATATGATAATTAACTTGCTCAAAAGTATTGCGGGGGAAACACCGTCATTAGAAAAAGCACTCGCAGGCGAAGAATTATCGTATAGGGATGGAGTCCAGTTATTAAAGGAAGAGAACCTATTTTTGTTAGGTCTTGTGGCGGATAAGATTCGTAAGAATCTTAAAGGAAATACTGTTACTTTTGTTTCTTCTTATTATCTAAACTATACCAATGTTTGTGCTGCCAGTTGCCCTTTGTGTGCATTTTACAGAAAAGGCAATGAATCAGATGCTTATACCTTAACTACCGAACAGATCATAGCAAGAGCAAGGATGGCAATAAAACAAATGGGGTCAACTGAACTTCATATAGTTGGAGGTTTTCATCCAAAGCTAGATCTCGATTATTATGAGAACATTATAAAGGCAATAAAGGCAGAATTCCCTAATGTTATAATTAAAGCCCTAACTCCTGCGGAAATTTTCTTTATTGCTCGACTAACTAGAAACTCGGTCAAAGAAGTCTTACTCAGGTTGAAGACTGCCGGATTAGATGCTCTTCCAGGAGGTGGAGCTGAGATCTTTGCTCCAGAGTCTAGAGATTTGGTTGTCAGAGGAAAATGTTCTGGCGAAGAGTGGCTTGATACTGCTCGTCAGGCGCATGACTTGGGATTAAAGAGCAACTGCACAATGCTTTTCGGTCATGTAGAAAAACCTGAGCATATTGTAGATCATATTTTGAAGATTAGAGAACTTCACAAGAAAACAAACGGTTTTACTACTTTTATTCCCTTAAAGTTTAGTCTAGATAATACAGAGTTAGAAAAACAAGGTGTACTCACTAGAGAAAGTCCTTCAACATATGATTTGAGAATTATTGCAGTATCAAGATTATTGCTAGCAAATGTATTAAATAATATCTCTGTGTATTGGGTTGCTCTAGGAAAGAAATTGGCTCAGGTTGCATTATCATATGGTGGTAATGACATGGTTGGGACTGCATTTTCCGAGGAAATTTTCAAGGCTGCAGGCAAAGCCACGGGAATATCTGTCCAGGAGTTAGTTAACTTGATAACGGAAATTAAAAGAGAACCAGCTCAAAGAGATACATTCTTTAAGATAATTAGAAAATTTCACTAGATATTAACACAAAGACCTATTTTATTGTAATATGAATATAAAATCAAGATCATGCTTTAGTTTTTCAAATGTATTCAAGGTACTGCTTTTGTAATGAAGATGGAAATATATGTTTAGTGTAATTGTTTGCAAGATACTAACACTGTATTCAGTGAGTTACCTCTAGACAACAGAGCCCTGATATAGGAATGGGACCATAACAGACACTACGTTCTCCAGTGTTCTTATTACAATGCTAATGTTATGCAAAATGTAGTCGATCCACTGCTAGTATTCCTCTTTCCTTTGCTATTGCGAACATTTTTTTGATTGATTTCTTGCCTTTAACTCCCATATCAATGGTCATGCTATTCACGTACATTTTAATGAATCTGGTCATCACGTCCCTTGATTGTCCTCTACTATACCTCATTGCAAAATCTACCGCCGCATCAAGATTTTTTAGACTGTATAAGATTGAATTTCTAAAAGTTTTGTCGAATTGTCTGATCTGTTCTAATGTCATTGATTTGGTACTTGCTACATTAATTCCCAATGGCACAGGTAGTCCATTTGTTTGACTAGTCCACCACTTCCCTAAGTCTAGAACATTGTAAAGTTTTGAATTGTCATACGCAATCTGTGCTTCGTGAATTACTAGACCGGCATCTACTTTATCAGTTAGAACTTCATCAGGAATAGTCTGAAAAGATGTCTCTTTTTCCTTGAATTTTCCCAAAGCAAAATTTAGCAGTAAATTAGCAGATGTCATCTTACCCGGAATTGCAATTGTACACTTTCTTAATTCTGAATGTGATAGTTTCTTTTTAGAAATGACTATTGGCCCATACTCTAACCCAAAGCTTCCGCCGCTACGTAGTATAACATAGTTCTTCAAATAAGCATAAGCATGAGCTGAAACTGCAGTGACATCAAGTTCATGCTTTAAGGCGCGTCTGTTGAGAGTTTCAATGTCCTCTATGACATGTTTGATTCTAATATTCGGGGACTTTACCTTACCAGAAGCAATTCCATAGAACATAAAAGCATCGTCAGCATCTGGAGTATGACCTAATGTTATTTCCATTATTATAATGATGTTTTTAGGAAATAATATTTTATTTTTGTTGTGGATACGGTTTATAATACTCAAGGTTATATGGGATGAGATAGCATCGGCTTACCATTACAAAGTAAAAATAGCACTATGATCGATAGAATAGATAACAAGTATTGTGTTTTTAAATAAAATGTAAGGAACATTTAATAGTCCTCCAGCGAATTTTTTTCGCTTGAGTACATGCCAAAGTTCAAATCAACTCAGGATATTTTAAGGATTATTGGTAATAAGGAACAAATCCGTAATTTCGGTGTCATTGCTCACGTTGATCACGGCAAGACCACTATGAGTGATAGCCTCTTAGCTGCATCAGGTATTATTTCTCCTTCTGTTGCAGGTCAGGCTCTGGCACTTGATTCTATGAAGCTTGAACAAAATAGACAAATGACTATCCGTGGAGCTAACGTTACACTGTTTTATGAAAATGAAGGTAAGGAATATGTAATCAATATGATTGATACCCCAGGTCACATTGACTTTACAGGAAGGGTTACTCGTGCCCTTAGAGCAATTGATGGTGTAGTAGTTGTTTCTGATTCTGTTGAAGGGATTATGACTCAGACTGAAACGGTGACAAGACAAGCACTTGAAGAACGTGTTAGACCAGTTCTATATATTAACAAAATCGATAGACTGGTAAAAGAACTAAGATTGGATCCACAATCAATGCAAAAATGGCTTTCAAATATAATTGCCGAATTCAACCGGCTTATTGATATTTATGCTGAACCAGAACTCAAAGAAAAATGGAAAGTTAGCCTACAGGGAAATAGTGTTGCATTCGGTTCTGCAAAAGATAGATGGGGGTTTAATTTCAAAGTTGCTCAGAAGAAAGGAATTAGTTTCAAGGATGTTTATGATGCTTACACTTCCACAGATCCTGATGCTATAAAGTCACTCGCAGATAGATCACCATTGCATGAGGCAGTTTTGGGAATGGTTGTACAACATCATCCGCCACCCCATGTAGCCCAGAGATACAGGATCCCCAAGATCTGGCCTGGAGATTTAGATTCGGACATTGGAAAATCGCTTTTAGCATGTAATGAAAAAGGTCCGGCAGTGATGATGGTTACAACAATCAATGTTGATCCACAGGCCGGTAGAGTTGCAACCGGCAGACTTTTCTCTGGTACTATCAAAGATGGTGATGAAGTATACTTGATTGATGCAAAAAGACCAGGAAAGGTTCAGTCGGTAAACATCTACATGGGCAATACCAGAGAAGTAGTAAGCATGTTACCTGCAGGTAATATTCCTGCCTTGCTTGGACTTGATTATGCTGTTGCAGGTGAAACAATTTCGACTGTCAAAAACATTCCAGCATTTGAATCGATTAAATATGTTTCAGAACCAGTAGTTACAATAGCAGTAGAACCAAAGCATCCAAAAGACCTACCTAAACTTGTTGAAGCATTACGCAGAATTACTGTAGAAGATCCTAATCTCATTGTCAAGATTAACGAGGAAACAGGTGAGACCCTGATGGCTGGCATGGGTGTATTGCATCTTGAAATTGCTACATCACTTTTGCAGGAAGCAGGCCTTAATATTACCACTAGCCAACCGTTGATCAACTATAGAGAAACTATTCGTACGAAAGCAGGCCCAGTCATGAGTAAGTCGCCTAATAGGCATAATAAAATTTTCATGCGTGTAGAGCTTCTTGGTGAAGATATAATCGAGATGATAAAGACTGGCCATATTAAGGAAGATATGGACAAGAAGGAAATGGCAAGGATTCTCAGAGAGAAAGGCTGGAATGCAGATGAAGCAAAAAATGTTGCTGCAATAGATGTAGGTGGTAATATCCTAATTGATGAAACAAAGGGAGTCCAATTTATACAAGAATCGATGGACTCGATCAGATCAGGTTTTGACGATGTAGTCCATTCAGGCCCAATTGCTCATGAATCTGTAAGGGGTTTAAAATTTATTTTACATCATTTTGTCCCACATGAGGATCCAGCTCATAGGGGTCTAGCACAACTAATGCCTGCAGCAAGGAGATCCATGTTAGGCTCAATGCTGGTTGCAAATTCAGTTTTGCTTGAACCTATACTTGGTATAGAGATTAAATGTCCGCAGGAACAAATTGGCACTGTCGCTGGCGTATTGTCATCTAAGAGGGGTAAGTTACTGAATGTAGAACAAAAAGGTTTAATCTCAATTATACAAGGTGAAATACCAGCTTCAGAGACATTTGACCTATCTGAAGTTATGCGTGGAGGAACTGCTGGTAAAGCCATGTGGAATACCTATTTTAAGACGTGGCAACCTGTTCCACAATCAATATTCAGAAGTTTGGTTACAGACATAAGAAAGAGAAAAGGTTTAAATCCAGAACCACCAAGCTATGATGAATTTATAGACAAGGAATAAAAATAACTCCTTTTTTGATTTGTTTGTATTGCTAAAGACATTTTTTAATAATGCCAGAGAAAACGTTAGATCTTTAACACAACAATGGCAAGACGCATTTATTATACAATATGTAGTTATAGATCGATATACTTCTCCATTACGTAATCTGTAATGTCTTCAATTCTCTAAATTCACATTACCTCCTTTAGGATAAGTGAGTGATCTAGATGCCTAAACTTTCTAATAACTTGGTTTTCTGGTACCACTGTTGGTTTTCCTTTAAATTTTCTCATATCGTGTATTGTTAAATTGGTAAACAAAAAGTGTTATAAACAAATACTTGTTCTAACTTGTATGAAACTTGACCTACCAAGATATACTGAAAGATTTGGAGCCATAAGCCTCCATGGAGTCCAACGTGTATATGAATTGGATTCAGGATTTAATGATGGTAGGACAACATCTGAAACTATAAGAAGTATTGGAAATGAGGAGATTTCTGAAATTGAAAGGAAAATAGCTATTGTTATACCTATTAAAGGAGAGCGTTTGAAGTTACTTGAAGGAGTATTGAGTGGAATCCCTCATGATTGCTTGACAATTATCGTATCTAATAGTCCAAGACAACCTGTGGACAGATACAAATTGGAAAAAGAGGCGCTTGAACAATTTAATAGATTTGTAGGAAAAAATGCGTTAATATTGCATCAAAAGGATCCTGGATTATATGATGCACTAAAGGAAGTCGATTATACCAGTATATTTGCTCCTGATGACACGGTCAGAAATGGTAAAGCCGAAGGAATGATGATTGGAATGCTACTTGCAAAGATGGCAGGAAAAGAATATGTCGGATTTATTGATGCGGACAATTATGTGCCTGGAGCCGTAAACGAATATGTAAAAATATTTGCATCAGGAATTGCGATGTCTAATACTCCTTATACAATGATTCGTATATCATGGATTTACAAGCCGAAAGTTTCAGAGAGTGGCGTATATTTTTCAAAATGGGGGAGAGTATCTGAAGTAACAAATCAATATCTTAATTCATTAATATCGTATTACACTGGCTTTGAGACTGAAATTATGCGCACGGGAAATTCGGGCGAGCATTGCATGTCGATGAAACTAGCAGAGCTTTTAACTTATTCACCAGGTTTTTCGGTAGAAACATATGAAATTGTAAACATACTAGAAGAATTTGGGGGAATCGTACCGACTGAAAATCAGGAAGCCATGGACAAGGGAGTCGAAGTGATGCAGGTGGAAACACGTAATCCACATTTTCATGAAGAAAAGGGAGACCTTCATTTAAAAGAGATGTTTAACGGATCCCTTGGTTGCGTTTACTATAGCAAGATTTGTCCTCCAAGATTAAAAGAGAAGGTGATTGAGGAGCTGCATGGAAGAAGCATATTAGATGAAGGTGAAGAACCATCTGTATTACAGAAAATTAGTCCCTTTAAAAATATAGATACACATCAATTTGCAAATGTTCTCCATAATCGAGCAACAAGCTTTGTTCATTCTGGCTAGAAAAAACCAAAAAAGGAATTGGCATTTATTCAATGCTCAACCATCCGTGTTGTGTATAGTAGTCTAAAGACTTGCTGCCTTCATCGTGACTATCATGAATTACCACCTACACATAGACGATGATAGTTAACTCCATGTTGAAGGAATTCGAATAGTCATATGAAGAAAAAAGGGCAAATCATATCATCAATAAATGCAGCTGTAAAGGAAATCACAAGCCCTTCGAACACTTGTCGGGTTATGTTTTTTTTGGTAAGGATAATGATGGTAATAGTTCTATCCTTTTTTCATTCTAATGGTTATATTATGTTATTTCATGACCTATTAACAAAGTATTTTACAACAAATCGATGTATTAATTATTACTAATTGCCCTAATTGGCGTCCTTTTCGTAGTGTGTTGGAATTAAGGAAATTGTTTTGTATGTACATTCTATGAGTAACCTCCCCACCTGCCTGCCTGCATGTATGCTAATATCTGCAACGACAAGGAAGACAGATTTAATAGCAGATTTGAAGCAAAAAGATGCTATAACAGTAGTAGTGGTGTTAAATTATCGATATTTCTATGACGAAATGGACAATACATCCTGTAATACTCACCGAGTCTAAATTCAACTTTTGATGGAATCTGAATTATTGTCAAAGCTCCCATGTATAATGCTTTTAAGTCATTATGACTAAATCTATTGTGATCTGTAGATTGAGATGGCATCCTATCGTTCAAGATGGGAAAATCTGCTCTTCATAAAATTTGGAGAAGATACAACAATATGTGTGGAATAGTAGGTATTTTAAGTAAGAAAGGTGAAAATGTTGTACCACTTATCGAGCCTATGCTTTCTTGTATGGTAAATCGTGGTCCTGATGGAGCAGGAATAGCAGCCAACGACTTTATCATACAGTCAGACTCACTTGAGAATCTTAGATATCATAAACTTTCTGGAAGTAGTGCTTTGGGACACTTAAGACTTGCAATAGTAGGTGGCACTTGCGGACAGCAGCCATTTCGTAGCTGCGATCATAGATTGACTATAGAACACAATGGTGAGATTTACAATTACAAAAAAATTCGAAAAAGATTAGCTAAATGCCACAAATTCGATACCCAAACAGACAGTGAAGTTATTGTTCACTTATTAGAAGATCATCTTATCAAAAGCAATGATTTACTTTATGCAATTAAAAAAACTGTTGCTGAACTTGATGGTGTTTATGGTCTTGTTATCAAAGACGAAGTAACAGGAACGATAGCTTTGGTTAGAGATAAGATGGGTGTAAGGCAGATTTACTATGGCGAAACTAATAGTTTTATCGCTTTTGCATCCGAACGAAAAGCACTTTGGAAAGTAGGAATAAAAGAGCCTACAAAATGTGTCTTGCCCGGACATACGATAATTATCACGTCAAATGGCTTATTGCAAGAATTCAAAGTAGCTCATCCTCCAATACATTCCATGAAAATAGCTTATAAAACAATGGCTTCAGCTATTAGCGCATACGAAAAAGCATTAGTTTCATCGATGAAAAAGCGTACGCAGGACTTCGATAGAATTGGAATAATTTTCTCTGGTGGAATTGATAGTGTAATTATCGCTTGGCTCGCAAAGAAAATGGTGCGTGAAGTTATTTGTTATACCGGCGGTATTCAAGATTCTAGTGATATTGTTTTTGCACGACAGATAGCAAAGAAGCTCAAACTTAAACTAAGAGTTAATGAACTCACTCATGATGAAGTAGAACAAATAATTCCAGAGGTTCTCAATGTGATTGAGGATACAAATGCTGGACAGGTGGAGGTTGCAGTTCCAGTATATGCTGCAATAAAGCTTGCACATGATGACGGGATTAAGGTAATGTTCACTGGACAAGGGGCAGACGAGCTTTTTGGAGGATATTCCTGGTATACCAAAGTAGTAGAAAAGGAAGGGTATCAAAAATTACGAGAGCATATGACTGAGGATTTGCTTTTACTTTACAGAGAGACTCTTGAAAGAGAAGATAAAATCGCAATGTCGCATAGTATTGAGATGCGTGAACCCTTTCTTGACATGGAAGTAATCAGAGTTTCAATGCAGATGGATATGAAATTGAATGTAAAATCCAAGGATGACTCCTTTGGCAAACACGTACATAGAAGACTTGCTCAGAAACTAGGCATTCCAAGAAATATAGCATATCGTATGAAGGAAGCGGCACAGCATGGCTCAGGTATGCATAATGTATTTGATGCAATAGCTACAAAACATGGATTTGATGAATCTACCATGCCTACAAGGTATCTTGACGTCCTTAGATCGCGTGAAAAGATAGGTAGCTCGCAAAGATATGGCTATCTATTTGAAAACGAAAAAATGTGGATCGCGGAGCCACATGTACAGATGTATTTGGATAGTATTTCAAAAACGTTACCAACATTCGAGCAAAATTTGATCCCAAAATTAACTAAAAGAGAAGAAAGATTACATTGACTTGCAAGCATAAGACCTTGCTTGGATTACACGTGCAATAAGAAATGGTGTAATTAACAAAACTGGAATACTTATTGCAATGAACAATGTTTGAAATGGTGCAAGAACTGTAAACGTCGCTTCTGCACCAAACCCTAGGAGCGTAGAAAATAAACTGCCTGCACATGTGGGGCAACCCACAAATAGTCCACCTATTGCCCCCACACTTCCAATAAATGAGGTCTTTTTTGCACTTTGCATTTTCGCTAATTTGAAAGCATAAAGATTTAAAGAAATATTGAATCCAACAGACACAGATAGAATAACTGCTAAAATGATGTTGATTGGTATTAACAAGATCAAGAAATGATCCGTAAGATATACTGTATACATAGGAACGTAACCTGGAAGTTTGCAGCACGAAATCACAGTAACTGATGGAACTACAATGCCCTGCTCGGTGAATGAAACATCACCTTTATAAATAAATATCTGGGATAGAAATCCAAAAAAAATACCATAGCACGCTGCAGATATTGCCATAACTTTCCAATATTTTTTATCTGAGAATGCTTCTGTAATATAATACATTAATCTGTTCTTATTTGGAATTCGAAGTTGTTCTGCTTTGAAAATTTTGTATACTCCATATCCAATTGAAATAATTGATAAGATGGTGATCACGAAAATAACATTTCCAAGGTTCTTGAGCTGTGATGCAATCACGACTGGTTGTTGTTCTTTTGAAGGAAAGGTTAACTGTGAGTAAATCACAAAGGCTATAACTAAAGACAATAAGCCAATGATAGCGATTCTAAGTCCACTGTTACGCAAGTTTACCCAATTATCTAAATGAGTCATACTTAGCAGATAACAATAGTTCCAATCGGAAATTAAATTTTACCATTTGGAATTTTTCCTACAAAATAATAATCTACATTATCGCAATAATATATAAAGACACATATGTTACAATGGGCTTTGTCGAAAGCATCTACTCTTGATAAGACAAAAGATATGTAATGTCGCCATACTAGTATACCGGAATCGAGAATAATCATTCAGATGCATCGCCTACAATATGCATAGCGTGACTAATTTTTTCTTATTGTTAATGATTTCTACTGAGCCCGTTACAGTGGTATTCTAGTATGTTTTAGGATACAGACTATAGCATCGGCAAGTCTAATATACCTTGATCCTTTCAATACATAATTGGTAATATACTCTTATAAAGCTTTGATGCGATAGAGGAATTATGGTTTCTACTGAGCCGTTATAGTCAGCTATTTGTTCTAATAATAAGATACAATACACTTTAGAGTTAGTATAGTCTTAGGATCGGTGGAATAATAGAATGGATTTTATTTGATTAATTTGTACCAAACAATCTTCATCTTGTAATTAAAATCTGAATTTGTTAAAACCGCTAAAGATACAATAAGAGTATGGAAATAAGATTATAATGAAAACAATGATTTTTATACATCAACTAATCTGATGACAAACCTTAATTCTTAGCAATGTATATCCACATCTACATGCCTAATGCTTTTCCAGAAGAAGACGAAGAGTATGTACAAGTGAAAATAAGCCATGTTGGTTTTGTCGATCATTTGGGCTTAGAAGGCATTGTTATTCTGAAGACATTCGATGGAAAAGAATTTCCGATGCGTGCTTTTTCAGGTGAAGTTGCCAGACACATCTCACGATTTCAAGAAGGTGATAAAAATACTATACCGACTATCTACAATCTCGTTGAAGAGATAGCGGTTATGCAAGACTTATTGCTCATGGAAGTTAGAGTTTACCAAAGCGGTTCTGTTCTACGTGCAAATCTATATTTCAAAAGCAGAAAGGAATATTTAGTATTAAGAAATTATCGCGCATCAGATTCTATTGCGTTAGCAGCGTATTATGATGCACCAATCAAAATAAGGAAGAATTTATTTGAAGAAGCAATCGAACAATGATTACCATCTAGGTTAGTATTTCTATAAGTTTATCTTGTGTTGTCGCGTTTTTAACTTCCATCGCGATTCTTCGACCAACACCAATAGTATGACCAAAGTAGTATTTTGAATAAGGGCTTGTAGTTGTCATAATCGGATTACCTGGAACTCTCAGCGACACATCATATACCACTAAATTCAAATCTAATGTGACAATACTTTGTAATGAAATTGGTCCGATGATTCCTGGAGGATATTCTCCCTTAACTATTGCAGTAAACTTGTCTCCTATTTCAAATACTTTTTCAAGTAATGACTCACGTATGCTTGCCGGAGTATGGCCTACCTCAATATTCTGTATTTCGATATCAATTTCAAGTTGTTGTCTGGCCGTTAATGAGGTGGTAAAGTCATGTAGGTTAGTTTGCAATCTTCTTTCTATCCCCAGAAACTCTGTTTCGCCTGTTAATGGAGAATGAAAAAAGTTAAAGTTAAAGTAAGTCCCAACTATATATTCCTCTATGACAGCAGAGTTAAGATCTTCTTCTTTAATGAGCCCTTGTTCAACCTTTAACTTTGCCTTTCTCTTGTAATCCTCATACGATGATACAATGAAAAATGCCCTCTCTAATTTGCGCTTTGCTTCCTGAACTTTGACTAGTGCTGGACCATCGATCTCAGAAGGGTTTTTGTAAATCCTTGGATGTCTGATATTTGCCTTTTCAAGAAGATAGTACTGGTTTCTTATTGTATTGCGTTCCTCAGCTCTCAAGAGCAGTCTGTTTCCAAAAATAGGAATCTGCAGATTATTTTCAATATTATCATACCCAAGATAAGCAGTAAGGGCGCGATGAGTAATCATTATAGTATTCAATTGCTGCAATTTTTTTTGATTTTCACTGCTCATAATATCGGAGAACCGATCAAGTAAAATGATTTCATCAGTAAGCCGTTTGAATCGCTGATATGGAATTTCTCGACCCTTCTGGCATATACAAAGGGTCCTTATATTTTCATCTTTAGCACCATCCATAATATCTAATGCTGAATGGCTTCCTATTGTACCAATGGTAATGTTCTCCAAATCATATTGATTGACAATATTTGTAACCTGCTGTCTACTAATCATTCTTCACAGTATGACCTCGCAAATGGGTTTCTAGAGAAAAACTATATCACCAAGATTTATTTATCTATTTTTTGCTCTTGTCAATTTCTGTCTCAATAGAAGTTCTAAGCTCTTCATCGTTTTTGGTTGAATAATCAATTCCCAGTGTATCAGCTATTGATTCAAGCTTTTCTCTATCGACATTCGTTGTATTATGGCTTTTAATTTGTTGAATCTCTTTTTTTGCTTCGATTCTGGATTTTTCATATTCTGTGGATGCCTTGCCGAGAGATCTGGCAAGCTCCGGGATTTTCTTTACACCCAAGAACAGTACCGCAATTATGACTACAATAATTATCACTTCGGCGCTATTAACAATCCCCAACACGAGGCTCGTTAACTCAAACATTTATAGATTAATCCAAACATTAATAATTTAAGTGTTGATTTAATAGGGTTGTAACCCCTTTAACATATTATTATCCTCTTTTCCCTTCGTAATTAGCATAGTATCTACGTCACAATCACATAAAATAATAAACTATATATTTGAAAAAATGTAATTTGTAGCACAAACCAATCTATATTTATCAGGTTACTAGAACCATAAACCTGTAATCTTTAGTATTACCGGTTATGAAAATGCTTCCTAGAATGTCAAGATTTATGACCTCGTTTTGATTATCTAAGCTTTTCATTAGCGAAAATCCTCTAGAGCCTTTACCTCTCCGATTTGTTCTCTAATAGTCTGAATAGCTTTTACATCTTGTTCTATTAGTTTGTTTAGATAGACAAGGCTTTACAAGAAGCAAAAATTACCGTACTCCATTGCAAAATCTACTTGGATATGGATGAAGTTATATTTCGGATTGTCCACTTTGAAATATGGGCGATAAAAAGTCAATTTCGGCTCTAGTTAGCGGTGGTGAAGCCAGTGCCGGCCCACCACTTGGACCAGCATTAGGTCCCATAGGTGTGAATGTATTACAAGTTGTAAATATGATCAATGAGAAAACTAAGGACTTTCCAGGAATGAAGGTTCCTGTCAAAGTGGAAGTTGATTCTGAGACTAAGAAATTTACCGTTGTAGTCGGAATTCCTCCAACAGCAGCTTTAGTTGCCAAAGAAGCGAATATAACAAAAGGCTCTGGTAATTCAGGCGTAAACTATGTAGGAGATATAACTATGGATAGTGCTGTTAAAATTGCGAAAATGAAAATTGAAAATTCATATGCGAAGGATATAAAGGGCGTAGTAAAAGAGATAATAGGATCTTGTGTAAGTTCTGGAGTAAAAGTGGAAGATAAGCCAGCAAAAGAAGTTTACTCTGACGTATCAGCCGGTAAATATGATGGACTTTTCAAATAACCTTTTTTGCTACTGCGGATTCCTTCGTACAAATAAATAGATTCCACTTTTTTTCTCTATTCAATACAAATTTTTGACCTCACTTATCATCAATGTACTTAATACAATATCATGAAATCTCATATTGATGATTTAAAGTTGGACGAATAGGCCAATCAGATGGCTTTCTCGACACTTTGATGATCAAAATTTGTACAAAATGCAAGATAGTAATGACATTGACTGTTTAATCCTTTTCCTTTAATCTTGTCAATTTTTCCTATTCTTCAAATCAATACAAATCTGAACAATGCTTGATCTAAACAACAACAGATAAAGATTGCTGCTCGTAAAATGTCTACAGAAATCTACTTTATGAATACATTTCTATCTGTATGTGGATGATCTCCTCAAAGACATGATATAATACAACAACATCTAGAAAAGGAATTCTGAAATCGATCTATTTTCAACAGGATTGGAAAGGGGGATTTCTAAGTTGACCCAAATAGAATGTCTTAGAAGATATAGTCAATTTCCTGTAATTCCAACAAATTCATTTCACGCTTTAAACAAAAATAAGGCTTTCACAACATTGAGACTGTGTAAAGGAATGACAATAATATATAATACAAGTTCTGCAATTCCGATCAATATTATGTATTAAAGTGCATAATAGAAGAAGACGCTACTTCTGGTTCACTACATGAAATCAATTAAATATGCAAGTCAGTGGTTAAATCAATTAATGAATGACAACACAAAGAGTATAACTACAAAATGTCTGATGCAGCTTGAAGAGATGGATATTAGGCTCGGTAAGATACATCGAAACTTATCGGTGCCATCATTAATAGAGGTTGCCATTCATAGAAAGGAAGGAGATTTTTCCTCAACTGGTGCATTATCTGCAAAAACTGGCAAGTTTACAGGAAGATCACCAGATGATAGATATATTGTTGATGATAATATTACCCATAACACTGTAGCGTGGGGTAAAATCAACGTTCCCATTTCACAACAAAAGTTTGAAAAGATTTTCCACAGAATGAAAAAATATGTCGAAGGTAGGGAATTCTTTGTTTTTGATGGTTACGTTGGAGCAGACACTGAAATAAGGATTCCTATAAGAGTAATTACTGATAAAGCATGGCATAGTCTTTTTGCAACTCAAATCTTTATCCGCCCAACAATGATGGAACTCGAAAATTTTAATCCAGAATTTACACTATTATCTGTAAACGACTTTAGGGCAATGCCTGGGGTGGAAGGAACAAGAACCGAGACTTTCATCATAATCAGCTTTGGGAAAAAAACAGTTCTAATAGGCTCAACTTCTTATGCGGGCGAAATTAAGAAAGCTATGTTTTCTGTAATGAACTATCTTTTGCCTAATAAAGGCATTTTTCCTATGCATTGCTCCGCGAATGTGGGCTTCGATGGAAATACTGCTCTATTCTTTGGACTATCTGGTACAGGAAAGACAACTCTCTCGGCTGACCCTGAAAGGCGACTTGTTGGCGATGATGAGCATGGCTGGTCCGATAAAGGGATTTTCAATTTTGAGGGTGGCTGTTATGCAAAGTGTATAAACCTAAAGAAAGAAAATGAACCAGAAATCTGGAAAGCTATAAGATTTGGTGCAGTAATGGAAAATGTTATTATTAAGAGAGATACGCGAGAACCTGATTTTGCTGATGGGAGCCTTACAGAAAATACTCGGGTTGTTTATCCTATTGAATTTATTCCTGGTGCAATAATTCCAGGTGTCGCCGGACATCCAAAAGTTATTGTTTTTCTTACTGCTGATGCCTTTGGAGTAATGCCACCAATTGCAAAGCTGACAGAAGAAGGTTCCATGTATCATTTTATGTCTGGTTATACTAGTAAACTGGCAGGGACCGAGAGAGGAATCACTGAGCCAAAGGAAACGTTTTCACAATGTTTTGGTGCTCCATTCATGCCATTGCATGCTCAAGAATATGCGAAGATGCTTGGAAAAAAAATTGCTGAACATAATACCAAGGTATACCTCATTAATACGGGTTGGTCTGGAGGGCCATACGGTATTGGCAAGAGAATGAACCTGAAATATACACGGGCTATGGTAAAAGCGGCTTTGAACGGAGACCTGGAGAAAACACCATTTAAACATAATGATATTTTCAACTTGAAAATTCCGACTTTTTGTTCTGGAGTTCCATCTGCTATTCTTGATCCAAGTAATACTTGGTCTGACAAGGAGAAGTATATTATGTCTGCTAAGAGGCTTGCAGCATTATTTGTCAAGAACTTTGAAAAGTTTGGAGACGTATCTAAAGAAATCCGTAATGCTGGTCCGCTAGTATAAGTATAAAATGGTAGCCCGGAGCAGATTCGAACTGCTGTCTCCAGGTTTCTTTTCTCATTAGAGATCCAGAGCCTGAAATCCCTAGCCCAACTTGGAGATTGGCCACTAGATTCGGCACCTGATTAAATTGAAAATACAGGTTCGACCGGGCTTCGCGAGCTACTACATAAAGATCCAAATCAGACTGATATTTGATTTTACCGTTTTGTATTGACTTCTCTAATTACAAGACCGTATTCCAAATTTACTTTCTTTCGCATATACGGAATGAGTCTATAATGTATCGAATAGATGTTCTTTTCCCTTACAAGTATCCCTTTAATTAACAAAGACACAAAACCTCCTGCAACCTTTGATGGTCGTACATTATAAAGATGACAGAATTCATTCCTTTTAGAGTGGTATTCCTTTAAGTTAAAGTATGATCGGTTGACTTCCAGTATTAAAGGCCAAACAACCTTTTCCCACACCATTCTACGGTTTTCAGTAGAGGATGCATGCTTTCCTTTGCTTTTGTCCTCGTTCTCCTTTGTATCCTCTACTGCTGGTGTTCTCATCTTTGTTATGAAGACCTTCCGTATTGCACTTTGAGGCACATTTAAACGCCGGTTTTTTATAAATAGAGCGGTAATACTTTGAATATCAAGAATTCCATTGAAAGTTCACTTGATCTGCTTTCAAAAAGATGGAAAATCGATCCTGAGATATATGATCTACATATCGGTAAAAGAGATGATGTTGTCGATACGGCAGTAAATGTGAACGGAGTCGTATTTCATATTCCTACTCTTACCAAAGATAATCTGTATGTCCTATGGAAATGTCTATGGCCAGATTGCCATAATTGCTGTGAACGACAGGGAAGGTTACCATTGACCAAAGATGATATCAAAACTATTGCTAAAAAGATGGGTTATGATTCAAAAGCAGACTTTGTCAAGAATGAGACAAGAATCTCAAGTTGGCAAGAACAGGAAGCATTTAGTAATGTTATAACCACTCTTACCATGCTTTCTCTAAGGAGAAAAACCGATGAGAATGAAGAGCAAGACGGTACTCCACTTCTCTGCAGATTCTTAGATGAAAATGGTTATTGCAGAATCCATCCCGAAAAACCTGGTGTATGCTGGCTTTATCCATTTGCTTCATGGTTAGAAGCTGACAAAGGACGATCAGTGGTGCATGCAACTTTTCAATTAACTGGAGATTGTCCAGGATTCTATACCAGTAAATCCCTGGACGATATGAAACCCATATTAAAAGAATATTCAAAAAAGATATACGATTACAATATGGATGTCAGTCGTACGACAAGGGAAAATTTTGGCTCTATTAATATAATCAATTTGCAATAACGTGAAAGTTCTTTAATTTCTACAAGATAAATAGTAATATACTATATTAGTTAGCAAGATCCGCTGTTAAATCTTTCTTACTCATTATTATCCTTTGTAATCATTGCTTTCATTCTAAGTAAAGGCTGCTCCTTATAATATCAAAGTACGACCAGTAAACTTTTCATAATGACAAAATCTAGTCGTAACAAGCTGATGAATTACACTAAATTTGTCATATAGACCATTGTGATAAATTCTCTCCATAAATTTTCCCAAAAGAATAAAAAATGTATATAGTCTTACTTCTTCAATTTGTCGTAAAGTTTTGCAGCATCATCCCAGTTTACAACATTCCACCAAGCAGAAATATAGTCAGGTCTTTTGTTCTGATATTTGAGATAATATGCGTGTTCCCATACGTCACATCCTAAGAGTGGGATCAAACCTTCTGTTCTTGGACTTGTTTGATTTGGCATTGCCTTGTATTCGACTTTCTTGGCAGATGGATTATAGACTAACCATCCCCAACCACTACCTTGAATCAGTGCAGTGGCAGAAGAGAATTTCTCTTTAAAGTCTGAAAAACTTCCAAAGGATGTGTTTATTGCATCGGCAATGGATCCACCTGGTTCTCCTCCACCATTCTGTTTCATGTTGTTCCAAAATATTCGATGATTGTCAAACCCTCCACCGTTAAAGTTGACTGCACCTTTTTGATCAGCTGGAACTTGGTCAAGACTTGATAATATTTCTACGATGTCTTTTTCTTGAACGGAAGGAGGACATTTTTCAAGTGCTGCATTGAGCTTGTCTGTATAAGTTTGATGATGTTTTGTATGGTGTATCTCCATAGTTCTTGCATCAATATGTGGTTCTAGTGCATCGTATCTGTATGGTAACGGAGGTAATTCGTATTTTTTCATGTTCAGTTAATCAAAGTTGGAACTATTAACCTTTCTGCTAAGTCGGCTTAGGTATTAAGGATTATTAATATAGCATATAGGGTTATATTAAACATCGTAATACTACATACAATCTTCAGGAAATGACTTCTTTAGTGGAAGAAGGCAGCACGAAAGATAGCCATGCCGACTGTAACAATGTTGTAGAAGAAAAAAGAAAACGGGAAGAACAATGTAATATGACAGATCATAAGTCAGTAAATGCATTTTTGTCAAGTATGTTACGAAATAGTCAAAAATCGAAAAATGTCTATAAGTATGGTTTAGCACACTTTCAAAAGTTCCTTACACAGAACTATC
>DATDFS010000301.1:0-10285 GCA_036522495.1 Nitrososphaeraceae archaeon
GTGTCCGAGACATTAATGGAAGCATAGAAGCCGGTAGAATCACCATCCTGTTAGCCGACAGAAAAGAATGTCTCATAATTGAAATAAAAGACGATACTAAAGATAACTTGTACGAAGCGGCAGGTCTGTCAATATATTCAGACAGTAAATCAATCGTATCTTCATACTTATCAATATTTGAAAGACTATGGAAACAATCGGAACTATATGAACAATTAAAGGCTCATGATAAAATGCAAGAGGAGTTTATCAACATAGCAGCCCATGAGCTAAGAACCCCGATACAACCCATACTTGGGCTAGCAGAGCACATTTCCTCTAGAATAAAAGAGGGGAAAATAGGACCAAAGGAGCAGAATGACTTGCTAAATGTGGTCATACGAAACGCAAGGAGACTACAACAACTAACGGAAGATATACTAGACGTTACAAGAATAGAAGGCAAGTCATTAAAGCTGAGAAAGGAGCAATTCAGCTTAAACGATGTTATTTTAGGGATCATACAAAATCATAGAAATATAATTCAAGAAACTGGCAGTAACATAAAGTTACTATATCGTCCCCTTCTTGAGGAGGAAACTGTTGTAATAGAAGCTGACAAAGCAAGGATATCCCAAGTTATTTCCAACCTCATCAACAATGCGGTCATGTTTACAAAGGAAGGAATCATATCAATAGAAGTAAAGAAGAAGAAGAGTGAAGACGATGTTGATGATAATAATGATAAGGAAGAATTCATTGTCGTTAGTGTAAAAGATTCGGGCATAGGAATAGACTCTGACATTGAGGCAAGGTTATTTTCAAAGTTTTCTACCAAATCATATCACGGGACAGGGTTGGGTTTGTATATTTCAAAGAATATTGTAGATGCTCATGGTGGCAGAATATGGGCTGAAAACAATCCTAAGGGGGGAGCTACTTTTTCATTTACTCTACCCATAAATAAATAACTATCGTTACGGTAAAAAGAAGATTATATCCTGTTTTGAAAAAAAGGATGTTAGCAATATTAAGCCTGGTTTTCCTAGAGTTTGACCTGTGCCACATCCTCAAGTATTTTTCTTATATCTTGTTTATTTTGTAGTATTTTATTCCATTGGTCTCCAGATTTCTTGAGCATGTCTGGTGTGTTTAAGATGGTAAAGTCCGTTGGAAGAATATTTGACAAGTCTTCCCATCTGACAGGCATGGACACTGTAGCTGAAACAGTAGGCCTCGCTGAAAAAACGGATGCTATTGTCTTACCCATGGCATTTTGTTTATGATCAAAGAAGACTTTTCCGGTCCTTTCGACTGTGCTCCATGCTGTTGTGATTTTCTGTGCATGCCTTTTGATTAATATCTCGCCTATAATTTGAGTAAAGGATCTAGTTTGTTCATACGAATAGGACAGACCAATGGGAACAAAAATATGCAGGCCGGTTTTTCCAGATGTTTTCACACACGATTTAATGTTTAATGTATCAAAGAGATCCTCCAGCGCATATGCAATCTGCACTGTCGCTTTGAACGCTTTGACATTATATTCTGGCTCTTCTCCTTTGTTTTCGTTACCTGAATAGATATATGGATCTAAATCAAATACCATGAAATCAGGCGAATCCAAGGCACATTTTTCTTCATCTTCTAATACGGGATCTTTGCATATGTTAAAGTCATCTACATGACTATACCATGGGTGCATTTCTATACATCCCAGATTCGCAAGCCATAGAAGCGTGTCTTTGTTATTACACATGACGTAATTGATTACGCCGCCTCTGGATTTTGAATAAATTTTGATGCTTTCTACGAAATCTGGTTTTTCCTGATCCCAATTTTTGTGATAAAAGTGTTTTCCTTTTATACCGTCAGGATACCTACTCAACGACAACGGTCTGTTTTTTAGGTGAGGCAAAATGTATCTACTAATTCTATCATAGTAGTCAATCAAGTCCTTTTTTGTTAATTGTGGATGATTTTGGCTCTTACTCCAGAATATTTTATCAAGGTTAGAAAAATAAGTGGTACTAGCTTTCAAAGAGGATGTAGTATTAGCAGTTGTAGTTTGCCGAGACGGTGGTGACGATGGTGGTAATGAAGATGCATCTGCTGATCGTTGCTGTTCCCCTCCTACTGGATGTTGTTGCTGAACTATTTCCCCTGTCATCTTTTCCTCTTCAATTATACATTCAGCTGGGCTCTTGTCTTCTCTAAATCTAAGGAATATAGGTGATCTCATAATTTTATCGCTCGTCCAGCTGCTGAATTTTACTTCTGCCACTAGATCAGGTTTAATCCAAATAGGATCTCTGTTGACATATGGCATATGGTCGACAGATCTTTTTCCGATTTTCATTTCTTTAAGTTTATTGTATATTTGTCCAAGCTGATCAAAATTAAATCCACTTCCAGTGTGACCAACAAATCTTAATTGGACAGCATTACTATTATTATTAACTGCGAGCAGTAATGAACCAAAATAGCCTTCCCTATTTCCTTCGCCTCTAGTGTAGCCTATTACCACACAATCTTGGGTTTTCATGGTCTTGATTTTCAGCCATTTTCTTGATCTTACCCCCTGCAAATATTTGCTGGATTTGTATTTAGCTACCATCCCTTCCAAATTCATCTTCCTAACATTCTCAAAAACCTCCTTTCCAACTTCCCCTATAAAATCAGATATCTGTATTCTATTATTTTTGTCGATTACTTCTGACTGAATTTTCCGTCTTTGGAGAAATTCCAACGCTTGTAGGTTCTTCCCATCCATGTAAAGAACATCAAATAGATAGTAATTAGCAGGCATTTGTTGAGATAGAAATTCAATTTCTCTATCATCATCAACATTCATCCTTCTCTGATGGTCTTGAAAACTTGGAGTACCGTCTTTATCCAGTACCACTATTTCGCCGTCTAAAATAATCGATTCCTTGCACCTGACGGCGGATTTCAGTGGTCTTATTAATTCTGGATATCGATGGGTAATATCTTTACCGCTTCTTGATTGGATCTTGAATATTCCTTTCGTCTTGTGCCAAAAAAATATAGAACGTACTCCATCCCATTTGATTTCAAAAACCCATCTTTTATCATTAAAAGGTTCGTCAACTGCTGTAGCTAGCATTGGCTTAACGTTGATTGGAAACTGCGTGATAGACGTTGCATTTTTTTTCTCATCTGAGACATCATCCTTTGTATGACCTTTGTATGTTATCGTCATAGCATCTGTTTGCCTTCTGTCTCCGGTTTCATTCTGACGTATACTTACTACCCTTCTAGTTAGAACAGATTCTGGCTTCGTAACAGTCAAATCTTCACTAGATGCGAATTGGTCATTGGCCTTTATTAGCAGCCATTGATTCTCTCGGGACGTTTTAACTATTGAAGACTTAGCAGGAACGTATTTTTTAATTTTAATTATGGAAAACCTGCCTTTTAACTTATGTCCAAATAAAGTGAAAGTTATCCTGCCATTATTGAATTGGTGGACAAGCTCTTGTTCCGATGTGAAGGTGCCTGTATCCCAAACTATTACCGTTCCCGCTCCGTAATTGCCTGGCGGAATTACACCTTCAAAAAGTAAATAGTCCAATGGATGATCTTCGGTCAAGACGGCAAGTCTCTTTACCTTGGGATCAAGTGAGATTCCTTTTGGCACTGCCCAAGATTTCAATACACTATCCTCTGACTCAAGCCTAAAGTCATAGTGCAGCCTTGTTGCATCATGTTTTTGTACTACGAATCTGAGCCTAGTCATTTTATTCTTAGACGGTTCACTACCACTACTACCTGCTGGTTCAGTTGTCCTGGCGAAATCTCTTTTCTTATGATATTCTTCCAGCATTTTTATCAACGGCCATAGTCATAATATCACCCAGTGTGTCCGGACATCTAATAGTCTTCTGATCAGTAACACGTTTAAAACTCGAATAGGCCAAGAATCATACAAAATCATAGACGAAACATAAACAATTTTATTCATTGGAAAATTATAGTCAGCATACGTGAAAAGCATAAATTCTGTAAGTCTCAGATTATACCGCATAGCCGGTGAACTAGGAAAGAGAAATACTGCAACTAATCTTGCCATCTATGACAGAAAGACATTAGATGTAATTTACCTATGGGCTGCGCCTGTCACATTCCCTGACAAAATACAGTCATTGATGCAAACCGTTAACATTGCAAAATACACCGTATTAAATGTTACAAAAATGGGCAAATACATAGGTGGAGAGTATCGCTCTGAATTCTGTGAACTTTAGGGATGGATTTATTCATCCCTCGTATGAAGTTGATGAAGAAAAACTAAGAAACTCATTAAGGATAATTCTGTTTCACATTTTAAATATCTTGATAACATAGATCAATTAAAGCAAGAAATCAGCAGACTTGAATCCAAAGGACATATCGACGGTCCGGTCATAGTTCCAATTGATCATGTCTTTGATGTCAAAGGATTTGGAACTGTTGTAATGGATGTCATAAAGCAAGGATCTATCAAAGTATATTATCTATTGAGATCATGCCAAGTGGAAAAGATACAGTTGTGAAATCAATTCAAATGCATGATGATTAAGTAGATGAATCCAACAGTCCTGCAAGGGTTGGACTGGCTGTAAAAGAAATGACTGTCGAACAAATCGCCTAGGGAGACATATTATGTTCAGAAAATTCTTCTTATATAAAAGTAGAATCACCGGCGAGTCAAAGCAGCAGACGCTGCCTCAATATTAGCCAGTACAGAGTTGAAAAATTCTTTCTAGAGATCTCATGGAGAATCAAACATACCTGATATCAGCCGGACTATAAATAGACCTGTAAGATTAAAGCTTCTCGACGGGCTAGCAGTTGAAATCGTACCTGAGAGCAAATCCATCGTGTTCTTCCCTGGTCAGACGTACATACTTTTAAAACAGGATATCAAGGAACAAGATAATTGGAAAAGGCATTCTTAATTAAAAAAGACACAAAAAAGTCGGATGCTTTCGACGTATTTCCTTAAGGCTTAATCCAAGAAAAAAGATATAATGCATCTCATTGGAAGTGGCTTAGTTCAAACATTAATGTCCTATTAACGATCTAATCGAGCTTTAGCAGTTACGTTTCTAAATCAACAAGGTACCAAATTGTTTGTGAAGCCTTATGAATTGAAGATGAACTGTATAAATATAAATATACATTTATACAAATATGATAAAATTGAGATACTAAAATACACGATTATACTTTTTTACCAGGCTTGCTCTTATAATAGAATGACATCCAGAATGATTTCTGAATCCTTTGCGAAGGATCACGTAGATAGGTGGATAACTGCATGGAATAACCATGATGTAGCGGCAGTTCTTTCACTTTATTCCGAGGACATAGAAACTCATAGTCCAAAGATAAATGCAGTATTTCCAGACAGGACAGCCGCCAAGATAACAAACAAACAAGATTTAAAAAATTACTTTTCTCTTGCATTGAAGAAATTTCCAAATTTACACTTTACGCCAACAGATTTCATAATCAAAGGAAATCAAATAATTTTAGAATATCATGGTACTCCAGATGGAAAGACCAGATGGTCTGTGATAGAAAAGCATGAGCTTAAAGATGGATTGATAGCAAAATCCGATGTATATTACGGAGCGGAAGATGCGATTTCTAAAGTCGTAGAATAGGAGAGAAATTGTGATTTGCGCCTTGAAGGAAACGGATTAGCTTTTGAACAATTTTTGCTCCGGATGATGGCTAGCTATTACAGCTAGCTTGATAATAGAATCAATGCTATTAGTAGCCAGGTTCTAATGAACTTCACTGCCTAGAACAATAACCCAACTAAAATGTTTGTGGTTTCCCAATAGTTGTCTAACAATATACAATACAAAATCTTTCATTTATATTGAAATATTTCATAAATATTTCCGTACCTATGTTAAAACGTAAGCATTAATTATTTATTAGAACTATATATCGAAACATTTAATAATTTATTACAATAATAGAGCATAACCAACAATATATATCCTACCGAAAGAGATAGAACCCTCCGTATCCTGAACAGAGGTTTAATTTTACTCTGATACGATAGGAGGCTTTATCTATCTTTCCGAACTGTTCTGAGCATTTTGGAAAGATTTCGATATTTATCGAGCTAGCACTAAAAACTGTCGACGGATCACTTCATCGCCCTCTCCATTAGAAATCAAAAGAGGCTAGCAGATTACGTGGTATATCGAGATAAACATCAGTCCCATCGTAATGCTCTACTCGACTTTTTGGGATCATATATCCGTGTAGTTTTGTCCCAAATTCCACTATAATGATGTATTCACGATATTCTGCAATTACATTTCCACAGAATGTCTGATCGCTTGTCTTCACCACTTTCTTTGCCTGTGCTATTTCATTCCAATCGAACGTATTTATCATCTTTTTATTAATTTTTATCTTCATTTCTAATTAAAAATTGATATTATAATAAAATAATACTATTTATCTAATTATGTTGACTCATGTCCATGTCAGCGCTAAAAGACGGTCAAAAGTAAATTCTTACGGAATTATTATATATAATATATGCCAAGTAGTTTATAGCATGGATCCTGGTATTCAGCTATTAGAAATCGCTCCGGGACTCAAGGATTCATTGGTAAATACAGGTTTCACCATAGAGTCAATTGTCAACGCGGGTCCTAATGAGGTTGCTTCGGCATTAGGAATAGAATCTTATGTGGCAAAAATTATTTTTGACGCCGCTAAAAAAATTGTTGAGGAAAATGCTCTACTAGGTGACCCTACAACAACACCTACATCAACTACATCAACAGCAGATTTAAAGAACTATTTCTTTTTGTCAAAGAACAACACTTGACAACATACATGTTGTTGTGTAATTTTTTTATCTTATTTTTTCCCTAAATTTAAGACCAATTATGAATGCTCAAAGAACAGAGGCGAACAAGACTGCACCTGAGACTAGAATCTTTAACACAAAGAAAATTCCAACAGATTGAAAGAGTAAGAGGGATCTAAAACAGAGATGGAAGCTTTTTCCATATCATTTTATATTATGTGTCAGTTCAGTTCGCTTGTAAATTCCAGGTCTGCAGACAAAGGATTAAAGTTTATGTTATTGAATAGCGTATCAAATTATTACCTCCCGTTTGTTAGTAACGATGCAAATTCATGCAAATGGACGGTTTGATCCAAAAAAGCCCCGCCTGCTATTGCATTGGCATCACTAATAGCAATCTTCAAAGAAGAAGTAGCATTAGTACTGCTGCGATTTGTCCATTCCAGCAATTGTTCTATTAGGAAAATGCTCTTTCAGTATTTCATCCAAATCCTCGTCTGTGGTATCAGTATAGCTGGATCCGTATAGATCGTATAGAAATTGAAATGCTCGTTCTTCATCACATGGTATTATCTTGTTTTCCTCATTATGCCAATAGGTCCATTGAAGGAAGAAGAAATTACTATGGCTTATATTTTTATTATTACTCTTAAACAAAGTTGTCCCCCTAGTAGAATTGTAATGTGGTAGTCTATCTCCCTTACAAGCTAGCCTTGTTGCATTTATGGTATCGAGTACTTCTTTGGTTATCATGTTTGCCATATTTATACTTCATCACTGCCATACAGACTCTGACATGCAGGACTATACCTTTAGGTATGCTGTGAGTGAGTCTACGTAATTTTGGTATAGGTGACCAGAAAGCCCGATGGGAGTTAAATCAAGTGTCATAGTTTGCTTTTTCAAATGATAAGAAGTAACTTAACACTTAGTGTTTGTTTGTTTTTACAAAGTGTTCAACTACCCATCCTTTTACTTCCTGTAGAAGGGCAGTCGATGTCACTATAGCATTAACATTAACATCATTTCCATTTCCTTCAAAAGTGCAGAGGATAATTGTCGCTTCTGCAACGGCAATCAAGTCGTTACTTAATTACCTATATGCATTCGATACAAATCTTTAATGTCTTCGTATCCACTAAGAACAGAAGATTGAGAGAATCGTGACAACTTGTTAATTAATAGATTCATCATACTGCCGCTGCAATATTGAAGCCATAAGCTGAAGAGACCCTGCTATGGGGTAAATGTAGGTACTTGAAATTCTGTCAACAGGGAAGATTCAAAACAAAGTTGTCATGTTTAGAATATAATTGGGGTTTCTCTACTGTGCTTATTTATATAGTATTCAATTTATATACCAATAGCATAATTTAACACCTCCTTCTTTATTATAATGCAAACTTTGATTGTATGTTCAGTATGTGGAAAAAACAAGATGGTCATCACAGATCCGGACTGTGGTGAGATCATTTGTAGTAATTGTGGTATGGTACTTTCAGACAAAATACAAGAAAGTAGCAGACCAGATAAGCGTACTTTCAATAGCTCAGATAGAGATAATATAGATAGAACAGGCATTCCTACTTCTCTAGCCCGCCATGACATGGGACTTGCTACCACTATTGCAAATACTGACAGAGATGCTAGTGGACACAAAATAGATGCAACTATGCGTTCCACGATGAACAGGTTAAGGGTTTGGCACTTTAGAACGCAGGCTTATACGCCTACAGACAAGAATCTTCTACAAGCTTTTAATGAACTAGACTTACTGAAAGATAAACTTTCACTGCCAGACGCATCGGTTCAGAAGGCTGCCTATATCTATAGAAAGGTTCAGGAGAAAGGACTGGGCCGCAGAAGACCTATTCACACAGTGCTGGCGGCTGTTATATACATTGCTTGCAGAGAGATGGAAATTCCAAGAACGATAAAAGATATATCTAAAAACAGTAATATTAAACCCAACGAAATTTCACGCCTCTATAGACTGCTTGTATTCGAACTTGACATTAGAATTCCCCTAGTCGATCCGATGAAATGTATTACAATGATATCAAATAAGGTCAACGTAAGCGAAAAGATTAAACACCATGCAATGAATATCATGAATGATGATATCACCAAAAGTCAGATATCTGCTGGAAAAAATCCTCTAGGTCTTGCTGCCTCGATTCTTTACTTATCATGTTTAATTAATAATAGCAGCATAAACCAGACTGTTTTTGCTCAGGCAGCAGGAGTAACAGAAGTAACGATTAGAAATCTATGCAGAAATCTAAAGAGTAAGCTCAACTTGAAATAAAATAAGATAAAATAAAATAATGTTAAAACTTCTACCATATACAATGGGATTTCACGATTTTTTACATTCCCATAACATAAGGAGAGTAATCTATTCTTGTTGCAAAGGTCTATATTGAATGTGTCGTGTTTTAGTTTAAATTGCGCTTTCCTATTTTGATTTTTCTTCTTGTTACGCTCTTTATGTTATCTTTGGGTGTATTACTATTCGAGATTACACTTACTAGAATGTTTTCAATCATATTGTGGTACAATTATGCTTTTATGGCAATTTCTATAGCATTTTTTGGACTTGGAATTGGAGCTCTGACAATTCATCTTACAAAGAACAAGATAAAAACAAAAGATGTCTTGCCATCGAGAATACTTCAATCCGCTATTGCGTTTGCGGTTTCTCTACCAATATTCCTGTTCTTGATAGGACATCTCATTCCACCTAGTACATCTTTTCTCTACCTATTCTTTTTAGCTTCGTCTATTCCTTTCTTTTTTGCGGGAATGTCCATGGCTGCAGTTTACCTTGCAATGCCGGGTGAGGTAACCAAGCTGTACTTTGTTGATTTAGCTGGCGCAGCAGGAGCCACACTAATTCTTGATCCTCTGCTACAGGAATTGGGTGCAGAATCCCTGCTACTTTTGATTAGCGTATTGGTGACATGCCCTTCACTCATTGTTGCTGGTTTAGCGCTCAATCATCGTCAGAAAATGGTAAAAATATCAGGTATAGAGCGAACGGAAAAGAAGTTAATACTATATGGAGTTATTCTGATATCCGTCTCCATGGTGTTGTTTGGAGTCAACCTAAGCTCTAATATACTGGCAATACCTCCTGGAGAAAATAAAGGATTACATTCTTTACTTGCTGACCCATCGAACTTCAAGGATTTATCGACTCAATGGAATTCTTTTTCTAGAGTTGACGTTATCAGACATAATGATAGCGTTAACAATAGTGGATCCAGATTCTTAGGCTCAATACTTATTGATGCGGACGCTCTTACACCTATATTAAGATGGAATGGCTCTAACTCGGATTTACAATGGCTGAAAAACTTCATGGATTACATGCCATATGAAATATCGAGTGCAAACAATAATAGCACTCTGGTAATAGGTGGCGGAGGCGGAGAGGATGTCCTAGTTGCATTGGCA
>DATDFS010000302.1:0-10447 GCA_036522495.1 Nitrososphaeraceae archaeon
GTCAACTATGACCATGAACTATGATAAATTTGCAAATGGTAATTTCTGCATGTCTTATTTTAAAAGTGGTTCTTGTGATGGATGTAGTGATAATAAAACAGAAATGCATTAAATCTTTTTTGAGCCTGAATTGATTGATTATACAGAACTTGTGCCGCATATTACAACATGCAATTAATAAATAAATTGGCATTTACTATTTTATTTATATGACTACAACAGTAACGGTCACTTATGGTGCAGAAGATTCTCCTAATACTGTAATATCAGGAGGATTTACGTCTGTCAGTCTTTACTGCAGCATGAAGGCTTGTTGAACTGGAGTTTGACTATTGTTTTCTCCTTGTAGTATTAGGATACTAATAGCAGAAGAGATATTTTCTATCATGTCTAAAGTATCATTTAGTGATAGATGTGATCTAAACTGTATTGGACATCCGAAGGCATTCTCTATAAGCAATACTGTTACAATACAAAAGACCGGAGCATCCTCTATAGATCCATTACCAGGCCATTCAATGCATCAGTTGGTAATGGCGCTTCCTCCAAGAGGTGATGGAAAGATTTGGGCAGGTAGTGTATCTTGGACTGCTAGCAAACCAGTTGAAAATGTGGTATTACATGGTTACAATTCAGGCGTAACAGCTGATATTGCTCATGGTCAGCCATTGACAGCACCCTTTGGGAAAAGACAAGTTGCGATAACACTATTCAAACCAAGTAGTGGAACACCAGTAGCCTCTAGTTCAACAAGCTTTGCAGGCAACGCACTTGCATACCATACACTAAGCGGAGACAAGTTCACAGTAACATATACGATAGATGAAACGGCAAAGAAATTAACACAGTAATGCAATAAAAAACTTCTTTTTCTTTTTCATCCTTTTCCATTTAACAATCCATAAGCCATAACAAAATATGCTAATACCTAATGATAGAAGCGTCGCACATATTCCTGCAGATAATCCCAGCAATAATGTTTGAGGAATTGCTATGATGTTCCGATGCTAGAAGTATATCATTATTGTTTGTTATCATCTACTTATGGGAATACCCATAACAGCCTTGGCATGTGTTTGACTGGGTATAAGCTATAATGGTACTTAGGGAATGGGGACCTTTACTGCTTCCATAGCCAGAGTTTGGTTACAGCATTTCCAGCTTTATTTATTTGGTCTTTGTAAATGCCTGCAGCTCCCTTAAGAGAGGCCAAATTTCCGGTTGCATTTAGAAAATAGATAGGACCAAAATCTCGAAGTTTTCCATCAGTACCATAATGACCTGTCCCTATAAAGCTAAAAGCTGCTATCCCTCTGCTACTAGCATTTGCTGTTAAAATACCTACTCCCCTTGAAAATATAGAACCGTCAGCTTTGGATATACTAATAGCCCTTCCGTTGTCTGTAACGTTGATACCTTGAATGGTACCGTTACCTATGAAAGATAGTCTAGAACCATGAGTTCCATTGACAACAAAAGGTATCATATTGGTTGTCTTGCCATACTCTGTGTAAATTATCTGTGGATTTCCTAAGGTAATGTTAGCAGCCGTATTATTACTGTTAATAACAGTTGTAGCAGTTTGTGCAAACGCATTATCTTGTTGTTGCTGCAAATGGAAAAACATTGTTGTTGTGGCGTTGCTGGCTAATGATAAAGAAATTATTATTGTCAAGCAGGTTAATAGAACCTTAGACATCTATATATTGCTGAAATTCTTGTGCCAATTATATACCTTCTGTTACCTTCTCCTGTTGTTTTAATCGAACAGCCATTAAAAACAGAAAACTTTAAAGTAGCCTATCATTATTGAAACTTGTAAAATCCATTTTTAGTACCGATATCGTCACTAATCCCTCCGAGCCCACTATGTATAGGAGTTCATACGCAAGCTAACGGATACTATAGAGTAGGACCTATACCATAGAATAGGTCTCAAAAAACATAAAGCCTCGTTTAATTATATTTGAACATCTTAAGCAGATGCTTGAAGGAAATTTAGTTTTATTCAGAACAGGTACTTTTGAATTTCAACTAAGACATGTCTTAGTTATTGTAGTGTTGGCTTTTGCATTCAGTAGTGCCCTAATTATGCGACTCTATCCTATCAAATATGGATTTTACCTCAATGAAGTTGATCCTTATTTTAATTATCGTGCTACCAAATATATTGTAGATCATGGGTTGAATGCATACTGGAAATGGCATGATATAATGTCCTGGTATCCTGAAGGACGTGATATTCCAAAGACATCCCAATCAGGACTTCATTTAACTACTGCTTTTTTGTACAGTTTATTCGGTGGTAGAATTTCATTATTAGATTCGCTATCCTCCTCCCTCCTATCCTTAGCTCTTTAACTACACTAATTGTCTTCGGTCTTGTGAGAACTCTCGCTGGAACCGGTGCTGGCATGTTTGCTGCATTATTATTTGCATTCAATCCAGCTATATGTCAACATACAAGCACAACAAAACCTACTGCCCTTGTCTGGCCATCATTACATACAGGACTTAATTAAAAAATTAACTATCTCGATTTCAAATAATAACCAAAGTACCATATCCAAATAAAAGCGATAGATGGACTAATGCAAAAAGAAAAGTAGATGAGGAATGGTACTACTGGCAAACAGCATTAAAGTTGATGCAGGCATATGGTAGATCTGTAAGGTCAAAAGACGATTGGGCAAAGACATACATCTTAGATTCAGCATTTGGTTATTTTGTAAAGAAGAACATGAACATACTTCCTGATTGGTTTAGACAGGCAATCAGAACGTTATGACAAGTGCTTTTCAAAAGGCTCTTGCCGCAAAGCAAAAGTACGGTTACATGTAGTATGTGCTTTACTTATTGGAAGTTAAGACGGCAATAGTCTCCAAGTTTCATCATTTCCAGTCGGCGTCAAAGCATCATCTACTATTGTAGGCTTAGGCTCTTGGGCACTTGCGGCTCTAAGCCGCGATAATCAGTATTATAGCCCGTGCTGAATGCCGCAACTAACAAATGTTTTGTTTTTATCCCAGAGTATACTATCAACTATATACCCAATCCTTGTCATTAATCTTCTATTTTAGACAGTAGGTGTTCGGTCGTCATGTTGCGTAGTTCTGTACCTAGTATACGACTTTTTCGTAGAATTTGTTTGGAAAACTACAATTCCTGAAAACTAAGAAAATCACCCTATCTTAATATAAATATATCGAAAAAAGATTCAATATATTCCTCAACTAGAGTGGTGTGAAGCCGAAGACAATATGCTAAGAACATGTATACTTATTTCAATTATTGATTTATTAACACTGCTATTCTCTCCTTTTACTGGAACCATAGTCTTATTCATTTATAATTAAAAAGTAAAAAAGGAATGACAATAGTCTACTTTTTAAGAAACTTAGTTAGTTGACGGGATCGGAGCCGGATGGTATAATTAAAAATAGGCATATTAGAAAGAAAGGTGCATAAAGTGAATCTACCACACTTAAAATCACAAATTGGTATAGGTACGAATGTAAAGTATCTGAGATTTGAATAACAGCTATATTTGAAAGAACGAAATCAAGAATTGAGGTTACTAGTGTAACAAGAAATAGTAACATCATTTTTTTCCTAGTATCTTTGTATGTACTATTGTAAGCTAATTTCCTGAAGGATTCTACTAACCCATATCGAATATCTTGGTCTTTTATCATCACGTATTGGACCATCCACGCACTAAACAACAAAGAAGCCATTGTATAAGACAAGACCATGACGATACCTGTAGGAACAATAGCGATAATGTTGTGGTATGTATTAATCTTAGACATGTACAGCGAAAAAGGATCGGACTTTATACTGTAAGTTTCACGTACTTGGCCCTCATAACCCCCAATAAAAACAAGTAGTAAGGAATAAATCGAATAAATTATGAAAAGCTCTAAAACACCTGTGCTATGATTGTTATTCTTAGGCGCTGCACCTAATCTGATAATAGACTTCTTTGATATTCCTAATTGAAAATAAATAATCGTAAATGCAGCTAAAAACAAGCCGACAAGTATACTATCTGGGAAAAAAACTTTGTTGCCGTTACTGTAGTAAAGTTCGGTAGCAAAAATAATCTCTGTTGTGATGGATAATACTGCACCAAGTGAAGGTAACAAGAAAAGGATGGGATTTTTAGAAAGCACAAATAGACTTTTTTTAAAAAACGTAAGGCGAGTATCCATCTAGTAATTATTTGTTATTTATGAATTTAATAATTATCTACAGAAACAGACTCTTTTACTCTCTTATCAGGATATCGCGGGTCATATCAGCATATCGTCTGCAAGCAATTAACAATGGTCTACGCAAATAGGTCATTAATTGAAGAAAATAAAAGACTAACAGAAGAAGTAAAAAAAGTATCCCCATCTTTTATTCCTATAAAGTCGTCAGAGCCATCAGAGCGTTCAGCCAACAATGCTACTAGCATTGTCTCAACAATCTTTCGTTTTGGGCATTCTGACACATTTGGTTGTCATAATGTGCAGAGAAGTTAATCCAAGAAGGTAAAAGAAAAAAAGAAGCATATGAAAAGTCTTTGAACAATATTTCTGAAACTTCAAAGATCATAACTACATGAGGCTGGGGCATAAATCCCTGTTCATAGTTTTGCCAATTTCTTGGAGTGTCAACTATGTTAGGAAGCTAAAATGTCAACCATATGTGGAAGCAGCACAATTAACCATGATTTATAGAATTAACGACTGACTAATTATCTTGACTTAATCTAGTAGCTCTGCTTTTACTGTTTTTACCAAATCTTGTATTTTAATTGGTTTTCTAATAAGACGTCTTACACCTAGTATTGGAAATATTTCTTTTGCAATCTCTTCAAAGTAATGAATTTCAGAAGCAGTAATAAAACATACCTTGACCTTTTCATCAATCTCCTTCATACGCTTATAAAATTCAATTCCATTCATTTTGGGCATCTTGATGTCAAGAAGCAACAGATCATACATTCCTTGGTTGAAATATGATAGTGCCGCATCAGGCTTATCAAATGCATCAACTTCAAACCCGTTGTCTTCTAAGCCAATTTTGAAAGCTGAAGAAATATCAATTTCATTATCTACAAGCAATATTCTATTGTTCTTCTTCTGGTTATTGATCATTTTCCTAAGGTGCCAACCTTCTTATCTGAAACTGCTGCTCTTTATTACTGCTGAGCGGAAGGCTAAATGCAAATGTAGCTCCTTTATCATCCTTATTATTTTGGGCCCAAATCTTTCCGCCATGAGCTTCAATGATACTTTTACAAATAAACAAACCAAGCCCTGTACCTGTTTCAGACTTTGTAGCAAATTTTGTAAATAGCCTAGGATATATTTCAGGATCTATTCCTGTGCCTGTATCTTTTATACTAACAACAACTTCTTTGTCGTTATCGCTATCCCCATCAGCTTCCCCCTTTCCTTCAGCAGTGACATATATATCTCCTCCTTTTCCTTCAGTAAATTTAATGGCATTATTTAAAAGATTAGAGATAAGTTGGGTAATTCTCCGTCTGTCTGCTTTTACTAAAAAAGATCTTTTGATATTAATGAAGTCTTTTAAAAATAATCGAACATTACTCTTATTCTTTTCAATTTCATTTTTATAATCCTCTAGAATGTTTGATAAAAAATCATTTAAATTGAATTCCTCTTTTTGTAGGTTTAATGTCTTGCTTTCGATCTTTGTAACATCCAGTATATCATTGGTAAGCCTTTGAAGTCTTTCAGCATTTCTGTGTATTGCTTTTATCATTTCTTCTCGTTTTTCAGGGTGCTTTTGGAGTAGTTCTGAATATGCAAGAACAGCTTGTGTGGGTGTTCTTAGTTCATGACTTGCAATATTAATAAACTCTACCTGCATTTTATCATGAATTTTTAACTGTTCATATAATTTTATTTGATTTGATAAACTCTCAAAGATTGAAACATAAGATAAAACAGTCGGTGTGCTTGTAGAATAAGTTGCTAATCCTATTGCATCTATAAAGTCCTGTTTTGAATCATCTGTTTTTTCTATTGCTAAGGATTTTTCTCTATCAACTACTAGTATCGTAACTGTACTTACTCTAATTTCTTTAGATGTTATTTCAATAGGCTGTATACTAAAAGAAGCCATATTTTCTTGATTTACAGCATATATATTGTGTATTTTTTCCTCAATAATATCATTAATTGGAGTTAAAATCCTAACCTTTACATTCATTGCTTCTGCTAATTCTTTTAATGATTGCATTACTCCCAGACGCTCTTCACGAAGAAATGCATTGATTGTAGGCAGTATTAACAACACTTCAACTTTAGCTGATTTTACCAAATCAATAAATAGTTCTTGTATTTTTGAGGGAATTTGAATGACTGCAGTACTACCGGGAACAATCCCTTGTTCTAGGTCTTTGATTCTTTGCTCTGCCGGTATTGCTTTATTCCAAAAACTTTCAAAGATATACTTTTGTTGTTCTACAATATCTTTAACATTACTGTAGATAATTTGTTGTACTAGTCCTCTAAATTGTTGCCGCTGGACCTCCTCTTGTAATAAAGACCCAGAAGCCAAATACTCTTTTTCGCTAATAGAAAAATTGGCCCTAAGTCCATCTATATGGCGAATCTCATCAAAGTAATTCATCAACTGTTTGCAGTATTTGACATTGTCTTTAGTAATATCTGTAATGTATCTTACTTTTCTATGGCTTTTTTTAAGATCAAAAAGTAATTTTCTAAAGTCCTCAATTTCAATAACCAATTTGGGAGCTTTATTATCACCACAGGAGTCTATCATATTGGATTTAGATAGAAATTGTATTATTGTATTCATAACATTCTCTGAACCATGTAATACCATAGTCGTCCCGGCACTAGTCTTGTCATAAGAGAATGTCAATGTATGAATTAATAATTGATACTGAATTATTAAGTATAAAAGCATGTCATAAATCTCTTAAAAGAATCAGAAAAAGGTATTAGTAATAGAAAAGTGTTTTTACTAAGGGCTTGTGATCTAGATCTAGTTAATATGGTTTGGCGATAGGGGCAGCAGTCTTGCTTGGCAGGGTTGCACTTAATACTTTTCTGCAAAAAACCAACCCGAGACTTCATGGAAATCTGACGATCGTTTACCTTGTTTGTATAACTCTATGACTTTCCTTTCTCTTTTGGTATAATATGATCGTTATTATTGATACTTAACACAGCAGATACCATTAGATAGAACACACTTAGCTATAGCTTTTGTTACCTTGATACCAGTTGATACCGCCATTGCCACCCTGATTTCACCTGTTACCATGAACTGAATAGCACGCTCAATAATGATAACAACACAGCTTAACAGGGTACCCTATAGCATATCTGATACAACAAGTTCCTCTTCCTAACCTAATACAACTATTATTCGCTTTTTATATAGGATTCAATACTTGTATATATGAAAGAACAACATTATAAAAATCCAATACCGACTGTAGATACTATTATTCAAAAGGGTTCTCAAATTCTGCTAGTTAAAAGAAAAAAAGAGCCATTCAAAGGTCTTTTCGCTCTTCCTGGTGGATTTGTAAATGAGGGGGAACGAGTAGAAGATGCAGCGAAACGAGAAGCTAAGGAGGAAACATCTTTGGATATAGAACTAGTTGATATCTTAGGTGTTTATTCGGAGCCTAATAGAGATCCAAGAGGACATATCATGTCTACTGTCTTTGTTGGAAAGATTTCTTCTAATAATAAAGTCGACGCATTAGCGCAAGATGACGCAGCTAAAATAGAATGGATAAATTTGGAAGAAGTGAATAATACTCACTTTGCATTCGATCATCAAAAAATTATATCGGATTACGAAAAGTGGAAACGGTCAGGTGGAACCTTTTGGTCTTCAAGAGTGTCACTGCAACTTTGATCTGAACACATTTAGTATATGTTTTGTGTTCTACTAATGGTGCAGAGATTCTATAAGCAGTATTGGAAATATTGGTAGTAACATAGAATAAAAAATACTCGACTGGTTAAACCTCAAAACAAATTGCTGTAGTTGTCGTCGTTCATTTAAGAGGCCATCTATGTCATTTTGTAAAGTATCAACATTCTGGTGATGCATGTTCTCGGCACGCTTAACTCCTGTATTTTTGTATATCCTGCATAAGCAGTTTGGAGATTATAAGATCTTTATCATCAATACCTTCATTATTGTATCTACTGCTTGAGTCACTAGTAGAAGAGCATTTTCGTATCCCTATTTCCTGAAAGTAAGTCTTGAACCGCTCAAAACACTGAGCAGATAAACAACAGCTACTGCAGTTGCTGCTCCAATTGCTACATTGAGAATTCGGATAAATGGAAGATACCATTGATCAGGATAATAGAGATTGAGTAGGATTATAACGAATGGTACTAAGAATATTTGGGTAAGGGCAATAGTGGCTTCAAAACTAGGAATTTAAGAGGTTTGAGGATAATCAGCTAAAGTCAAAAACAACGACAGCGCTGCACAGTCGCTGAAATTTTCTATGTATCTTTACATTGTTCCGTCAACTAATGGACATATTTATCGGCACTGAAAAAATCAAGGAATTGCATGTTACTAAAAACTCTCAGAAGGTATGATAAACGTCAATAATATGATTATGAGTAGCTACATATTATGATTAATTCGCGTGGAGTGTTGTTCTATATAGTTTCTGAACAGTTAAGAAAGAACAACATTGCACTTAGATATATTTCTACATTCATCTTGTAAATAAGAAGGGCTCTTCATGTGTTTATGATACAATGATTTCTAGGGCAGTACCATGCTCATTTTCAACTATACCAGCTACAAAAAGGCGTCTGCAACTAACAATGTTAGGATCATTACCTGGACAGTCTATGGCACCCTGATCAACACAGATGAGATCGAATGTGTGCATGCTCTTATTCTGCCAACCCAATAAGAATACAGCCTATTTTTATGTCTATTATATTCCATCATTATAAGCAACTTGCAAGACTCTTTGAATGAGTTGGATCTTGATAGCAACCCTGTTATAGAGTACAGCACATACATGCATACTTGACAAGTTGGTAAGTTTTAACCTAATAATGTGGCTTCTTTTCGATAATTCCGAACACAAAAGCATCATCTAATAAAGCAACAAGATGCTATAACCCCAACGATTAAGGATGCATGCAACAACATGAGCTTTTTTAGCTTGTGTCATACTACCTCTGTCTATTATGACTCCATCATTATCAGACTTTGAAAATATACTGTTGGATAGAATTAAAGATCTTAGAGGTAGAATACACAAAGCACACAATCCTGTCTATAATGAGACTGTAATGATTGAAATAGAAACACCACAATGGGTTTTATCCCAAATTGATAGGTCAAAGCAGTAAAAGTCCTATTTTTACAGATGCTAAACAGTGGCAACTACAATCATAAAATCTGAAACAAAGAATACTTTGGTAAATACTTACCAACAGACATATACCATGCTTATTAGGAGGAAAAATAGAGTTTAAAGATACTGCTTGCAGCCTGACAGCTACTTCTCATTCCAATCAATTATATTCTCATTAAGTGGCGGTAGAGGACCTGAAAAGTCTATTCCAAATGCTTTCTTTGCAAATTCGCGAAACTTTATAGCCCATGGATGATTTGAAGTAGCAAATTCTTTTAGAGTATTAGCAGGGTCTTTTGTCTCTATACTTATTACTTCAAGATCAGAAACTCCGCTACTGCCTGGTGGACTGCGTTGAATCCAAACCTGTTCGTGAGAGATACCTGCAGTTCTGTAGAAATCGTCATGTTCTTTACCATGACCATTTTCCTGTACGAACTTCTTTGCTAGTTCTGCTCCTCCTGGGAGATAAGGTAATACAAAGCAATAGTTTACCATTTCGAATACTGATACAAACTGAATATAAATAAACTCTGGTAGATTGACCGATCTATAGAAGCTGCGATAGAGGCTACCTATAATGGCTTATGAGTGTATGTCATAAATCTGAAAAGGTACTTTGCTTAGAATGGTATTGCAATAAAGAGTCCAAAGTCCACATAGACAGACACCAACAAGAAGTAGCCTAACGGTTATGGGCATGCATCGCAATTGTACGAAACTTTGCTGCGTGGAGTTAGCCCTCAGCATTTCTTTCAATCGTTTCTAGTCTATGTCAATAAATAATATATGATGTTAATAGTACAGGAATATGCACGAAACGACGTTTCAATCCGAGCGTCTCTTACTCAGAATCGGATCAATCACACTTCTTACTGGTCTTGCTATTTTTACCATATCTACCGCGTTTCATGCCTCCAGAGAAGATCCAACCAACCACCTACGCGTATTTGCAGAATATGCCAATAGCCCACCATGGATAGCTGCTCATATAGGCCAGTTTGTAGGCGGAATAGTAGTTTTTGCTGGAGGATTTGTAGCTCT
>DATDFS010000303.1:0-19466 GCA_036522495.1 Nitrososphaeraceae archaeon
ATTGATTGCAATTGAACCTAAAAGTAAAACAATTCTGGATATGTATGCATGCGTATTTCTCTAGAAAGGAGTATACTTGTTGCTGAACAGTTTCTTCAAGAATTGATTAAAAAATATGGAAAATATCTATCTCCACTGATGGTGGTCGTAGTACATGGTATCCACAAGCATGTAGATTTTTGAAATTACGTCATCATACTCATTCACTCATAATATTACGAAAAAAAAGTATCATTATGGAACAAACTATTCAATACAAAAAAGACAGAACTGAAATGTTTGATGATTATTTCCATGTCAAAAAGATAACTGTACATTAGAACATGTTAGAAATTGGTTTAATCTGTTTGTAGAAGTATATAATAGCATGATTATATTTGCTAAGTGAAAAAAGCCGACCAATAGAAACAGAACAATAAATATACAAAAAGATTTCCCATAGTGACTATTGGAATATTGGAGACTTGTTCATACTTCTAGTCGAGTTTACAAAGATGCTTCCTATATCCGTACGCATGTAGACACACAAATGAATCTGAAGGTAGCATCTTTCTAATTCATGCCGTCTTCTCTTGAGTAAATATATAGACCATCTAGGAATACTCGCTGATCCTTGCCTTTTACTTTTGTGGAAAATTCTATATTGGCGGCCGTTTGTGAGACGTGCTCTAAACTTGGTCCCTTTACTACTACATCTTCTCCGATGATATTCACTTTTGTGTCATCACCAACGACCTTAGAAACCCTAGGTGATCTTTCACCGAAATAATTCTCGATATATATCTCCTTTCCTCTCGCTTTTACGGAAATAGGAAAATGTGCATAAACTATCTTTAGCTTATAAGTAAAGCCGTTTTCCACACCTTTAATCATACTCTCAATAATGCTTCTGGCAGTATTCGTTATAGCAAGATCTTTTTTACGTGTGCCATATGGTTTGATAATTAACTTTTTGTCTTCGATACTGACCGTTGCAGGCAATCTTGTAAGATCTTTCTTTAAGGTTCCTAGCTTACCCTTTACGGTAATGGTATTTTCTTCCTTCGTAACTGTTACAGCAGAGGGTAAGTCTATTGCAGCAAAAATTTCTTCCTTAGTATACATAGCCTATTAAGGCCCCCCCCAAGCGTTTATTTTGGGCATCATGGTGAGACATAATCCCTTGACTTGTCGATACAAGAAGTATTCCCATATTGTATGCCGGTAAAAATTGTCTTTCCCAGTCCAAATATCCACCTTTCTTTACACTAAACCTTGGTGTAACTATTCCACATTTGTTGATTTTTGCCAATAATTGGATTCTAAACTTACCAGATCTGCCGTCATCAACTTGTTCAAATTCACCAATAAAGCGGTGTTTTTGCATCACGCGTAATACCTCACTTGCAAATTTTGATGCAGGTATCACAATACATTCCTTCTTCCTACGAGATTCATTATTATATAATGTTGTAAACAAATTTGATAATACATTTAAAGCTGGCATATTCTAAATCTCACCCATCCTCGCTATGCGTATTTTATGAAACCCAAACTGCTAGCTACTTCCCTGAAGCACTGCCTGCAAAGCATAATATCATATTTTTGGATAAGACCGACATAGGATCCGCACCTTTTACACCATCTGTTTCCTTTTCCATGCCTAAGTTGCTTTCTACCAGTTATAGTGTAATCTCGTGGTTTAGGCATTATGCTATTTCAGCTCCGAATCGTTGTTTAAAGAATTCTATTGCCTCTTCTTTTGTTATCCTATGGCCTTTACCTATCCTCCCTCTTTCTCTTTTCTTTGCTATCCGATAACCTGGCCTTGTTAATGAAATACTAACGTCCATCCCGAAAATACCGATCTCAGGGTTGTATTTTGTTCCCGGTATATCAATGTGCTCATGAATTCCAATTGAGATATTTCCATTGCTATCAAAAGATGAAGCTTTCAAAATATTTCTAGTTGATGCAAGCACACTTCTTAAAAACGTAACAGCTGGTTCCCTTCTAAGCGTTATCATTGCACCAATAGGTTCTCCCTTATGGATATTAAAATCTCGCACGCTATTTTTTGCTCCCCGTACACTTGGCCGTCTAGAGGTTAATTCCTCTAATGCTCGTTTTGCTTTTTCCAAGGGCTCGCCAGATTTTCCAACACCGATATTTATCACAACCTTGCCTACACCGATTTTTTTCATAGGTTGGGACTCGTGAATTTGTTCCTGATTCATCGGGCTAGTTCACCTTTATAAGCGGTCTCTCTGAACCGACGGTCATAATGATTTCCACAGGAAGTTCGACTGATCTTTCTGCGAAAGACACGAGCGCACGCTTCGGTAGAGAAAACACGCCATCTCTAATATCTTCTACTTTGCCTACGCCGCCGGCGTTCTCTCCGCTTGTTACCAGTACTACCGAACCCCTTTCGAATTCGATGTGTTCGTTGATTTTTGACTCTGGAAGTTGCACAACACATGTATCACCGACCTTCATTTTTTGATCGCTAATGACAGTTTTTCCGTCATGAAAACCATATTGAATTTTGTTTCCTTTAATTGCTACTTTGCTCGTGATCTTGAGAAGTTTCTTGAATTTCTCATCGTCATTAACACTCACAGGGACGAGCAGTCTGGAGTCTTTGGGGACAAATCGATATGCTTGTCCGATAGAAGCAAGCTCGACTATATCCATTAGTCCTACCCCAAAGTTGACATCTCTTCTTATTATACCATCTACTTTTATTTTACCGCCATTTACAATTCTTTCCGCCTCGTGCATTGTATTTGCTATCTTGAGTACATCTCTAAGGATAATTCCTAGAGGATACGCTCTTCTCTTTGAATGGGCTCCTGGCTTTACTCGAAGTACAAATCGGCCTTTCTTTCTTCTAATACTCCAGAATGTTGGAGCCATCTGTCTTTTTACTCTAGTGTCGCCGCCGATCTTTGCCATTAACCCTTATCCTCCTCCTTTTCTACCTTCTTATTTTTTGAAGTCTTTTTACGTTTGTTATCTTCGACATCTCGTTGTTCACCTTTTGTTTCACGATCCAAATTCTGAAGTCTGGCTTGCCTATACTTGTCCTGTAAGTTCAAACCTACGATTGTTACGTTTGAAGCATGTATCTGAACTTTGACATTTCCGCCTTTAATCTTCTCTCTCTGAACGCCTTCGATTGCCAAGGTTCCCCTTTCGGTATTAACCTTTTCAACCTTTCCTTCGATTCCAGTATATTCACCCCGCATCACCTTCACAGTATCACCCTTTATTACTCGTGCGTTCCGTCTATTATATTGTCGACGTAGATCCTCGATTAACGTAGAGCAAATTCTTGCGTCGTGAAGATGTTTTGGAACATGTTTTAACGTGGGATTCAAATTTGACATTTTATATTATACATCCCTAGATTATCAACGATGCTAAGTTCGCTATTCTGGGCCATTTTTCTGCTGCCTCTGCAGCAACTGGGCCCTTTATATCAGTTCCTTTAATCTCCCCTTCCGGAGTTACAAGGACTGCTGCGTTGTCTTCAAATGTGACCCGAACGCCATTCAGTCTTTTGATCGGATATTTTTGCCTTATTATTACTGCCCCGAATATTTGTCTCCGAAGTTCTGCTGGACCTTTTTTAACTGTTACCGTTACAAAATCTCCGACCGCAGCAGAAGGCAGCCTAGAATGTCTACCCTTGTATCTAGTAACCTGAGCTATACGCACAACCTTTGCACCGGTGTTGTCCGCGCACGTCAATTCAGCTGTAATTGGAAGAGCTCTTGTAACATATGGTCGAAATTCTTCGACTCCTTTGGCCGAGACGGCCCTAGTCTTTGCTGCCATTTTTGTTAGTTACCTCAATTATAACGAATGATACGGTTTTTGATAAAGGCCTGCATTCAGCGATTTTTACATCCGTACCTTCTTCAACGTCAACGCATCCTGGGATATATGCATGCAACTTGGATTTACTTCTCTCATATCTCTTGTATTTTGGGACCGGGTGTGGATACTCCCGAGCTACAACTGCCATATTTTTTGCTTTCGTACTAATAATTGTCCCATTATACATTTTTCCTCGTACTGAGAGGACTCCATGGAAAGGACAGAGTTTATCCTCGCATGACTTTCGGGGTGGCGTAACAGAGATACCGATATTTCTAACCAATTTTATTCAACTCAGTAAAGTGTTGTAACACGATCCTCTGGTCTTCCCATTAACGACGAACCATTTATAAAACAACTGCCTAAGGGAAGACATAATTGAATTTTTCTTGCTACCAATTTAGATATATGTTTTACGCCTGTACCAGTCTTTATACTAATCATATTTTTCGTTTCAAGGACTATCATGCCAGACAAGCCTGTAAGCGATATATCTGAACTTTCTTCTATCCTGGCTTGAAGACCGACGAGCTCGTGTGCGAAAATATTTTCGTCGTCAATCATAGTTGATCTTCCTCTCATTAAGAATAGTCAAAATTCTTGCCACATCTCTACGAACATATTTAACGCTTCCCGTTTGTTTTTTCAAGGTTCCTTTTGCTCCTTCTGATCTAATCTTTGAGAGCTCTGTCCTGAGATCCGTTAATTTTCCTGACAGATCAACGTTACTCATTTCTCTAAGTGTCTTTAGCTTAGCCCTTGCCATCTGCATTTCCCCCAGCTGGCACAACCCTCTGTTCTTCGGGCAAACTACTCGTAATTGCATGTTCAGCCACTGGTTGTTGTGTTGGTTGTTTTTCTATTGTTGTTTGAGATTGTGTCGTTTGTGCATCTAACAAAGACGCATCAGAATATTCAAAGTCTTGTGGCATTTCGTTCTTCAAGGCAATTCTCAATTGTATGCCCATTAGACCCATCTTTGTTCGAACATGTGTTACTCCCACTTTCACTACCTTCTCTGCTATATCTCCGCTTTTTGGTAGAACGCCTGAGGAATGTTTTTCAAAATGAGCGCGTTCGCTTCTAAGTTTACCGGCAACCGTTACTTCCACCCCTAATGCACCAGCGTTGCTGATTGTATTTATAGTCCAAAGACAGGCTCTTCTAAAAGCGGTCCCTCGTTCAATCAACTGGGCAATTCGGTTGCACATTATCTTCGGATTCAATTCAGGGACAGCAACTTCCATAACCGATATTTGGGGATTTGTCAAACCGAATTTTTCTTCTAATTTAGACGTAATATCCTTAATCCCAATCCCTTTTCTTCCAATGACTAGGCCAGGGCGTGTAACATAAAGTGTTATCCTCGTCCCAATTGGCGTTTTTTGAACATCTACGCCGCCATAGCCTGCATCCTTTAAACTTGCTGCCAAATACTCATCAAGTTCCATGTTACGATAATTGCTTTTCATTACATTCTTTACGGCACTCATTACTCTGATGCTACCTCCTGTGCAACCAGTTCTACATGCACCAAAGTGTCAATCTTGGGACTTGACCTCCCCATAGCCCGGGGAGTAAAGCGTTCTAATTTTGTTCCTTTGTGAGTAACTGCGCTAACTATTTTCAATCTATCAAGATCCATTCCTTTATACTCACCATTCGATTCTAGATTATCGAGGAGTTTCAAAAATTCCCTTGCTGTTTTCTTGGGAAATCTTCCTGCAAAAAAACCGTCTCGGATATTTGATCTATGTGCTACCTCATTATTATATCGCCTGTAAGGAACCGCAATTTGTTTTGCAATAACACTCTCCAAAAATTCTCTCGCATTTTCAATGGACATCCCCCTTATGGCAAGGGCAACTTCACGAGCATGTTTATGCGAAATATCTTTTTCTCGAAGAGCAGATCTAACATGCTTTGTTTTGTCGAAGTTAGTGAAGGAGTAAGAATAATTAGGCATCTACGAATCACTTCAACGGGACGTATAAACTGGATCTTGATGCACCAACACCCGGAGCACCATGCTGAACTCGTTTGTTTGTTATAGCATATTCTCCTAGGTAATGTCCAATCATTTCTTTTCTAATATTAATGCTAGAAAAATCCTTGCCATTATGAACATTAATATTAAGTCCTATCATGTCCGGGAGGATTATCATGTCTCTGATATGGGTTCTTAATTGACCATTAAGTTTGCCTTCTATTGCCAGTTTTATCTCTTCCCGCAATTTTCTCTTTCCATCATTCATATAATGGGCAACCCTTTTATCCAGGGATCTTCTTTGTCTGGCATTTAAAAGTGGTAACAGCGTTTCTATCGATAAGGTTTGTAATTGTTCAGCTGAATAACCTTTGAATTTGAACTCACGAACCAATTATATCACACTCTGAACCCATGATACCACTTTTAAATCTACCGTGTATTGAATAACTAGATTCCCCAGTAATAAGAGTCACACAAGGCCCAACCTTGTAGCGAGGTCTCGTGCACCCTCTGCTGCCACAAATTTAACAACAGCTTTCTTACCTCGTATAGTCCTCAACGTGTTGACTTCGGTTGCTTCGGATTCATACAATACCAATAACGCTTCTGCAATTTGCTTCTTTGTTGCTTTTTCGGTGACTATAAATGTCAATTTATTCTCCTTTTCGATTAAATTAAATGTTTTCTCCGTTATATAGGGTTCAATAATTATTTTTTCAGCTTGATCCAAAGTCAACGAAACGACCTTATTCCTACTCATGTATCATGGATCATCTCTGTTACTGTCTGCAAAGGTGTCTTGATGTCATTTAATTGTTTAATTGCGTTTTCTGAAAAAATCGTCAACCTCACAGGCTTTGATCCAGGACTTAAATCCAATACACTTAATTTTTTTACTTGCTTAACGTCTATACCTGGAATGGATCTAGATAATCGGCCAATAATTTCGTCGTTACCGACTACTATCAAAACGCTTACGGCTGACCGAGCCTGCCTATGCCTTCGTCTTGCAACTCCGGATCTTGATTTTTGGGAGAAATCTGCTCTAACTAACTCTTCTGCAAGACCTAAAGCGCTAAGTGTCTTCCGGAGATCTTTAGTCTTTCTAATGGATTCAATATCGTCAGAAACTATGATCGGAAAACCTGATATATTTTCTACCTTATGACCACGGTTTTCAATTAAATCTCTCCTAGCGGTCGCTGCTATAGCAGAGCATAGTGCCACTCTTTTCTCCTTCTTGTTAATTTTTTTGTAAATCTTTTTCCATGATTCTGGTGGATGTGGGACCCTTCCGTGTCTTACTCCAGCAACTTCTGCTGCTTGTCCTGCCCTTGCAAATCCTTCCCCTCGAGCCCTTGCCAATCTTGCGATTCCTTGACCAGTATTGCGAGATTCAGCACTGACCATCTCGCCAGCCATCGGATAACGTCCCTGTTTTTGAAATGAATGAGATAGCAAATTTGTGTATGCTCTGCGAATGATATCTGGTCTGAAAGGCGTTTCAAAAACAGGAGGTAGCGCTACAGTATGTAATTCTGTGCCATCAATTTGGAGAGCTTTTGCCTTGTTAGTCATTGAAGCACGACCTCTAAAACCTTGGGTTCTATTATTTTGGTATTAACTTCCCTGATTGCGTGTCTTAGCTTGACAAGTCTTTTTGGAACACCGGGAACCGAACCTTTGATTACCATATAGTCACCTTTTACGCGCCCAAAATGTTTGAAGCCTCCGGAAGGATTGATCAAATTTTGCCCATCTGATTCAGTGTTTGACATTATTAAGATCCTTTTATTATATTCTGTTCTTTGATGGAAACCTCTTTGTCCTTGTCTTGCAACGGTATACATTACTACTGCAGGGGATATCGGACCTAATGTACCCACAGCACGGACACTTTTCCTTGATTTATGTTGCTTCCTCTTAACGCCAAACCTTGTTACTGGACCTTCTACACCTTTGCCTCTGGTGATTCCGAAGACATCAACATATTGCCCTGTTTTCAAAATATCACTAGCTCGAACCTGTTTACCAAGGAGACCCAGCAGGTAATCATACTGTACCTTGATATCACCACCCGAAACGGCCACCTCAAAAACAAAGGGCTTCTTTTGTGAAAGATTTATTTCATGTGGTGAGACTGCAACTATTGCCATGATTGAACTAAGCTTATCTAAAGCCAGTTCTGCTTTGGAAAATTCTTCCTGAGTAAAATGAGCATGAAACTTCCTCTCTAATTCTTTTGGTAAATCCTTTGCGTAGATGTCGAAGAGCGCGTGCTCCCCCTCGTAGTCATGAGTATAACCACGAATACCAATGACCCTTAATGGAGGTGTTACAACAACAGTCCCTGCATTTAGAAAATGCTTTCCAAAATTTGGAGTCTTTTCACGATCATCTATTGTCAGGACATGAATTTCACCAGCTTTAAAGCCTGCAAAACCAAGTAAGGCTGCCTTTTCTGTCCTGAACTTTGGCCAAGTTCTTATCCGTGGCTCCAAACTTTTAGCTCTCGCGCGTGGTCTAAATGCAACGCTACCCCTCCTAGGAGCGCTATACTTGCGATGACCCATAGATAATCAGCAATTTACCTGCCCTTTAATAAATTTATAATCCCGCACTTATCGACAAGATTTATCGATTCTCTCTGACCTATAATTCGCCCTACAAAATCTATCAACTCGTTACTGCTAATTTTCACATTTTTGCAGGGCGTTTTTCCTTCATCAATCGATGTTCTATATATTTCTCAGACATAGGCACCAACACTCGATGATTCATCCTTATATTGGCAACCCTTTTTCCAGGCAAAGAAGCTAAATTGAGCAGATTTTCTGGGTAATAGACCAGATCTGCTGGAGTTTACAGTTCTCAATATGTATCTTCTCATCTATATTGGATTTACGAAACGGTGATTGCGCTGGCTAGTCTTAATCACGACTATATTGCTCATTCTTTTAAGTCTCGTCGTTTGTAATGCAAATTTTTTTGGGTTGTTGCTTTAAAAAGATCTTTTGTTATGGTTCTGATTTTTGCCTGAACAGGCACCAGGTTGATGTTAATAAATCCACTGTTGTGTGATTTATTTAAAGAAAACATAATTGAGAATCGCGAGGGTTCCCAATATTGCTTCCTCTAATCTGACAGTTTCAGTTCCTTGGAACGGAAACATATTTACTACCAAATCAAACGGCTTTATACTTCGACCTTCACTTTCCAATATCTCGTCAGCTCCTCTTTTGGGTGCACCAAATACTACCAATAAATTCTGGATTCTAGTTAAGCATGTAATAAGCCTGTCCTCTTTAGCTTGGAAATATGATCCATTTCTGGATGTGATTATGATTTTCGTTTTTTCAGTCTCTTGCAATAACTCACCAAGGTTTGGAACATCTCTCACCTCATATCCCCAGTAATGATCTTTGATATCGCCCGCTGTAGCTTCTCTGGCCTTTAGATTAGGGTACGACGAAACAATCGTAACGTTGACTTTTTCTCCTTCCGTTCTGACATTGCCCACATAAGGTACAAGGGCGCCTAAACCAATATCTACACATCTGATACCTTTAGATCTTACCACAACACCCACACGAACATCACCGACTTTAACACGCTTGATATCTTCAAATTTTTTATGGTGCGGTGCTTTTATCGGATGGAGAATTCCTGCATAATGGAGTTGAGGTATATGAGGATATAAGATTCTCCTCAGATACTGTGGAGTATCCAAATAACGCAAAATTGTCTTTATGATATCAGTGTCTTCTTTTCCAATTCTGGATGTTTTGTCATGGTAGATATAAATTCTATTAACTCTAAAAATCGAACAGGCTCTGGCAAACTGTGAGACTTTGATACTTTTGTCCCTTTTTGTTTGTTCATCTGAAATGGAAGAGTCAGGAATAGCGATCCAAAGATTAACAAATTTTACCATTTACTCTCAATCCTATCATTTGATCACTTCTCGCCATTAAACCATTTAGCCTGCGAGGTCAGGCGCTCCTACACAATTTCCACGCCCATGATAAGTTTTCAAAATAACATTATCTAAAGGAATACAGGACTGTTGTTATTCTCATTTGCTAGTTCTTCGTCGGGCCATTGCCGCATACCTTTCAATATCTGCCTCTTCCACTTTGTGCATTGTCTTTGTTTCGTTATCTATAACAGCCATTTTTATGTGCCTGGTTCCGGTTTTGTCCTCACTTACTAGATAAATTGATTCTATTGCAAGAGCACTTGCCTCATCCATGTTGATGTCATCATTGTAACTCTTTTCTAGGAACTCGGTTACTTGATCGCTTCCCGCGCCAATGGCTACTGCATCGTACCCAATATAGGTGCCGCTAGGGTCAGTCAGATAAAGAGCTCCCCCGCTTTTATCTACTCCTGCAAGAATTAAAGCAACACCAAAAGGTCTTACCCCTGCATATTGAGTAAATTGCTGGGCCATGTCTGCTATGTTTTTTGCCACGCCTTCTACGTCTACGGGTTCGTCATAAATTAATCGGTTACTCTGCGCAAAGAATCTTGCATGATCAACCTGTGTTCTAGCGTCCGGAATATAGCCGGCTGCTGCCACCCCTATGTGATCGTCAACTTGAAAGATTTTCTGTGTTACATTGGAGATCTGAAGCTTCCTAGCTTTTTCTTCTACTGCCAGAATAACGCCTGTCTTGCTTTTTATTCCTATGGCTAATGTTCCTCTTCTAACTGTTTCAATTGCATATTCCACTTGATAGAGTCTACCATCTGGAGAGAAAACAGTAATAGCTCGGTCATAACCTGCTGCTGCTGGTAACAATACATTTTTTCTACTTTGCAATGTTTAATTTAAATTTACCTTCAATTTCTATTGACGAATATAATAACATGGCACAAGATGAAGTGATTTTTTACGGACACCCAAATATAAGGTCAGTTCATCCCCGCACGATAGAAATAACGAAAGATCCGAACCTCACTTTAAGAGGAGATTGCATAGTTGGAATCAGTGCAAATAAGTCATGTAGTGATTTAAGTCAGATATTACGACGACTTCTGAAGGCTGACAGTTCGATTGCGAACATTGAAATTATGGCTGGAAACACTTCGTTCAAGGTTAGCGGTCATGGTAACAGAGGACTTTTACTTTCCAATAGTAATGATATCGTGATACGAAAATCGAATTTTATCTGTCCCAGGACTATGTCAATTGGTTGTGACAGAGCCTCTTCAGATATTCCTAGGGATATGATCCTTTCCCTGCAGAATCCGGAAACGAAGGGCATTTTTAGGATAACTGTAGAATAGCTTTCCTTAAAACATCGGATAAAACTTGCATCACAATTTTCTTCCAGTAATTTTCTCGTATGCAACTACATATCTATTACTCAACTTATCCACAAGTTCCGGAGATAGTGTTGGTGGATCAGGTTTTTTCCCTTCCTCTGCAAAGCGATCTATTTTATTTTTGAATCCAATCTTTATAAGCCAATCTCTTAATAGTTGTTTATCATAACTTTCCTGAATATTTCCTGGCAAGTAATCACTCCTCAGCCACAGGCGATATTCGTCGGGCCCCAGGGAATCTCCTAACAATATCTCCCCCGTTTTGGGTTCTCGACCAAACTCAAATTTGACATCCGCTATTATGAAACCAGCCCTATCTGCGATAATACTCATTTTTTTGTATAGAGTAATAGAGGTTTCTTTCAGATAATCAAATTCCTTTTTTGACAAAAGTCGGGAGGATACAACTTCGCTCTCGGTTATAGGCTTATCATGTTCTTCTGACTTTGTAGTTGGATCAAAGATAGGCTCAATTAATTTAGCAGCCGTCACCGGTTCAACAGTATTTGGAAATATGCAATGAATTGTTCCCTTGTTATAACGCTCTAGTAAACTGCCATAAAAGTATCCTCTTACAATACATTCTATGGGTATCATGTCCATATTTTTTGCTATCATTTTGTCTTTGTCTTGTAGCTCGATCATGTGATGGCTTGTGTCAAGACTGTTAAACCAGAATTCTCCAAATTTACAAAGGACTTCTCCTTTCTTTGGGATAGGCGTAGTCATTTTGATATCAAACGCAGAAATACGATCAGAAAAGTGTAATAAAATATTCCCGTTTTCCAAATCATAGATGTCTTTTACTTTTCCCCTACGTAGTAACTTCATACTGAAATATTACCTGGATGGCATAAAATGTCTTTGCGATCTCAGATAATCCCGTTTCGACTGGACGTTTGGAAACAGATCACTTACAAAAGGCATTGTCTTCGATGATTTATTGAACCACAATCCTAAAAGTAAAGGTCATGGTGGGATTTGGACCCACGACCTAAGGTTTACAAAACCTTCGCTCTGGCCAGGCTGAGCTACATGACCGATACCGCTTAACTCAGTCACAATTCGACAGCTGAAGATAATTAACACTTTCGGTAGATTTCAAGGTTTGCTCATATGTGTTTAAATCCTATCCCGTTAACTTCATCTTTGTTATTTGATATGTCGAATACCATGTCAAAGTTTCTCGTTGTTGTTACAATAGAAAACAAGCCATACATCAATGATCCCGAGGGTGAAACTATCAGCAGGGATCTTATAACCAAGGGAGGATATTCGAATATCGAATCAGTAAGGACAGCGAAAACCTTAAAGGTCATAGTAATTGAGAAATCCGAAAAGGAAGCTGAAAAGGTCGTCCGTAAGCTTTGTGAAGAACTTCGCATCTACAATCCTGTTGTAAGCAATTGCAGTGTAACATCAGCCGGAGAATTGGCCCGTCAATCTAAACATAAGCGTCTATAAGATTTGTCTCATTTTCTTGTTCCTCACAAGAAAGTAGTATATATGTTGATGTTGATGTATGTTCCTATAGATTAATCGGTTCAAGAGAATCTAGACTGTTACTCTTCACCCTTTGTCTGTGCTCTTGACTTGAAAATCGGTTTAATTCCTAGAGGAGAATAATCTCCAGTCGAACAGCTGAAACATAGGTCTTCTGAAGGAATTCCTATCGCATTAGATAGACTTAAAGTGTCATTATAGGCGACATAGTCTGCTCCAATGACCTTGGATACTTTTGAAGCAATATCCATATTTGACCCTTCTTCCCTGGCTTGCTGATAGGCTATCAACTCTTGCTGGGAGGGAAAGTCAATACCTGCGTAACACGGATAACGTATTGGGGGATATGTGACGATCATGCTGACTTTTCTTGCTCCACTAGCGCGAAGGATCTGGACTATGGATGCAGAACTTGTTCCTCTTACAATGCTGTCATCAATAACAAGTATATGCTTACCTTCAATAACTTCGCGAATCGGTATGATTCCCCTGTTTATTTCTACCCTGTCTTCGTGATGTGGTTCTATGAAGCTACGCATTGAACCTTTTTTTCTGTATCTATCCTTAAGTAAGCCTTCTTCATAAGCAAGCCCTAGTTCTTGTGCATAGGCTAAGGCAGCAGGTCGAGCAGAATCAGGAACCGGGATTACAACGTCAGCATCCTCTACAGGGAACTTCTTGGCTAATAACAATCCTATCTTTTTTCTTGCCTCATACACATTCACACCTTCCATAACGCTACTTGGATGTGCAAAGTAGGTATATTCAAAGGCACAATGACTGTGAGAGTTTTCGGTTGAGAATTGCTGCATTTCAATTCCATTTCTATTCATTTTTACAAGTTCTCCTGGTGTTACATCTCGCTTTATGCCTGCCCCAACAGCAGACAGAGCACAAGATTCTGATGCAATTATATATGTATTGGTTTTTTCATGATGTCCAAAAATGAGTGGTCGGAAACCCTTCGTGTCACGGGCTGCATAAACCGAACCATCATCGGTTAGAAACGTGAAGCAGAACGATCCTACCATTTCGCCTTTCAGGATATACAAAGCTTTAGTCATGTCTCCTTCATCAGCTAAGTGCATAACGAGACGCTGTGCTGCGATGAGGGTGTCGCTCATAGTTTGTGGAGTAAAAGTGCAACCGCCTACCATGGTTGATAACTCTTCGACATTCGCAATAGTTCCATTGTGTGCAACACATAGATCTTTAACTTTCAATGGTTGCGCATTTTCCAGTGTGCTTTTACCGAAGGTCGAATAACGGACATGGCCAATTGCAGCATGAGAAACAAACTTCTTTATTATAGATTGAAAGTCGGAGGCTGCTGCAGATACTAAGCCGAGTCGTTTCAAGGGAGGTTTGCCAGGAATCGCAATACCCCATGATTCTTGACCTCTGTGTTGCAATGCACGTAAGGAATCTATAACAAGGGGTATGACATTGTGACCATCGAGTGAAAACATGCCGAGCACACCACAGTTTTCATGAACCAATTATGCCAGCGCCTCTATAGAACTTTCTTGCACCTTTAGAATATTATGGGGTAGATTTATTTCATAAACTTTGTTCATTGTCTGCACCATTATGAAGATAAATTGTGCCAAAGACCTAAAAAATGTTGTCATGTATAGGCCGTTTGTATTTTTCTTACTAGTCATATAGTTTCTTCAGCAGACAGATTCGCTGCAAATGGACAGTTGAGTCCCAACATGCTTTTGAACGATCAACTATTCATCATTCTTTCTAACGCGTTTGACCTTTGTCTTAATTTGTGAACAGGGATATCCACAATTGTTCGATTCTTTTTGTTTATGAATTTTATATTTTTGTCGCTCTTGGTTGCACGCCCTATTTGAGCAAAACTAAGGCCTTTGAACTTTGAAAGTAATTTCCTTGCTTTAATTGGCTGCCTAGTTCCTATAATAAAACGGGATTGAGACTCTGAAAAAACTAGATTATCCAATCTCGAGCAAGAGTTGGGGATAAGACCCAGCCTTACGTTTAAACCTATATCCCCCGCTATTGCCATCTCGCTGAGTGCAATAGCTAAACCACCTTTAGAACAATCATGAACACAATCAACGAGGCCAGTTGTAATCAATTGCAACACTGCTTTAGAATTTATTTTATCAACGATAAACTCTACCTTTGGCACATTCCCTCCAGTAATACCGTGATAATATTCATAGTATTCGGATCCACCGAGTTCATCTGAGGTAAATCCTATTATAAAGATAGAGTCATCAGGCTTCAGAGATGGTTCCATGATCCATGACTCCTTTTCGATTAGTCCCAGCGATCCTATAACCGGAGAAGGTTTTATTGCTCCTTTGGGAGTTTCGTTATAAAAGCTAACCTTACCGCCCACTACAGGAATATTCATGTATTTGCAATAATCAGTTATTGCATTCACTGCCTGGACAAACGTCCAAAATATCCTTGGATCTTCAGGACTTGCAAATTGCAAATGATCTATTATCCCGATAGGCTGAGCCCCAGTGCAGATGACATTTCTGCATGCCTCAGAAAGACACCCTAGCGTTCCTTGGTACGGATCCAAATAACAGTGTTTGGAGTTACCGTCTAGTTTAACTGAAATGAATTTACCATTGCCAATTCGTACTACAGATGCGTCGCCACAACCCGGTTTTACTACTGTCCTTAAACCAACCTCATGATCATATTGGTGATAAACCCATCTCTTATTTGCAATTGAAGGGTTAGACAACATGCTAAGTAGAACTTCGTCAAGATTGTCAATTTCTTGTCGTATATCAAAAGATTTTTCTAGTTCATGTATATACCCGGGCTCTTTTATTTCTCTGTCCAGAAGTGGTGCATGAGCCAAGATGTGCGAAGGAAATGCAGCGATTACTTTCCCACCATATCGCATTACAACCTCTCGATCTTTTTTGACCTTACCAATTAAAGAGTATGTTAACTCATACTTATCAAAAATTGACATTAAATTTTCGAGTTTTAAACTGTCAGTTATGTAAAGCATTCGCTCCTGAGATTCCGATATCATTATTTCAGCTGGTGACATATTTTTATGCTTGAGATGGACCTTGGTCAATTCTATATCAAGGCCCTTTTTCAGATTGTCGGAGACCTCGGATAGACAACATGAGAGTCCACCCCCACCTACATCCTTTATGGCCTTCACGCATTGTTGTTGTATTGCTTCAACCGTTGCTTCTAGCAGCAACTTTTCCAAAAATGGATCAGGTATTTGTACTGCCGAACGATTCTCTCCTTGTAGAATAGCTGAAGCGAATGATGACCCGTGAATACCGTCTCTGCCAGTAGATCCACCAGCAAGAATGACGAGATCATCATTATCAACCTTGTTTGCTATAATCTGCTCCCTCCGCCCGACACCTATAGAAGCAATATCCACAAGACAATAATCCTCAAAACATGGATCAAATTCGACTTCACCTGCTACTGTAGGTACGCCTAGACAATTACCATAGTCTGCTATACCGCGGACAACGTTTTTGAAAAGCCATTTTGACTTTCGGCTTGTTTTAGTTTCTCCATTAATCGGCGCAAATCGCAGTGCATCAAGAATGGCTATAGGACGAGTCCCCATTGACATTATATCTCTTATAATGCCACCAACGCCTGTGGCAGCTCCCCCATAGGGTTCGATAGCAGAAGGATGGTTATGGCTTTCTATATGGACAGTTATAACATATCCATCCCCAACGTCTAATAACCCAGCATCGTATCCTAAACCGGTAATAACTCGAGGTCCATTTGTTGGCAATAACCTTATATACTTTTTAGAAGATTTATATGAGCAATGCTCAGACCATTGTGCACTGACTATATCTAATTCAGTCGGAGTCGGCTCACGTTCTAAGTGATTTTTTAGATAGTCAAATTCGTTATTGGTCAACATAGTTGGAAATACAGCAGAACGATGTCGCATATAACCATATTATGTTTATAGTTTTTTCAATAGATAATAAAGGAGTGAATGAAATATCAATATTGCGGTACAGCTACTTTTCGTAGGAGAAAGAATAGTTTCGCTAGCCCTTTCGGGGTGTGGCATCATACCCATTACGTTTCCTTCTTGATTACAAATCGCGGCTATCAGATTCATAGAGCCATTTGGATCATCATTGACATACCTCATAACAATCTGGTTCTTCTTTTCTAAATCTTCTAAAACTTCATCATCGGCTACATACCTTCCTTCACCATGAGCAACAGGAATTGAGAGCTTCTGATATTTTAAGAATCTGATTGTAAAGGGTGTCTTATTGTTATGAACTCGGACAGTTGTCCAACGACAGACAAAATTCAGGGAATTATTCATCATCAGAGCGCCAGGAAGTAAACAAGATTCAACAAGGATTTGGAAACCATTACAGATACCAAGGACTGGTATACCGTCCTTTGCCATCCTTTTTACCTCGTCCATAATTGGACTATGAGCAGCAATCAGGCCAGCGCGAAGACGGTCGCCATATGAAAATCCTCCTGGAATCACGATAGCATCATAATAAGAAATTTTATTCTTCGTATACCATATTAGATCGGCCTGGGCCTTCAGAATATTATTTAGTACATAATGAACATCACGGTCGCAATTACTTCCAGGAAAAACTACAATTCCAATCTTTGGGACTTTTCCACAATTAGGTGAACTTTGCATTGTCTATACTTTTATGTTTAGATGTCTAGAATATATCTCGTATATAGCCGTTACCCGGATAGCCACGAAATGAGATCCACAGTGTAGAACGGTTCTTTTGTATATATGCCTGTCATAGTTTAACCAGAGTTACAAAGTTTTTATCTTCAATAAAAAAATTAGTAATGATGGTTGACGTAGTTAGGGATATTATGACGAAGGAAGTTATCACAATTGATGAAAATAAAACAGCTTTGGAAGCTGCCAGATTAATGTCTGAAAAGGGTATTAGTTCATTGATTGTTATAAAAGACGGAATGCCAAAAGGCATCTTGACTGAACGCGACTTTATCAAAAAAGTATGCGCGAAAGAATTGCATATATCGCAAGCAAAAATAGGCAATATAATGTCAAAAATTCGAACATTTGCAGATCCCGATACTCTTATAGAGGTGGCTGTTCAGAGGATGGTGAATCAAAAGATCCGGAGATTGCCTATCATGCAAGAAGGACGAGTCGTTGGAATCATCACCGTTACCGATTTAGCAAGACATTTGCGGACTATATTGTTGCTCGAAGGTGCATTGTCCGGGAATGTATAATCCGATAAGAAAGGAAACGATGTCAATCTGGGCATCCTGAACGCGACAGGAAATCAGCCACAAACACACCTCATCTGATTTTTTGATTCTCTAGTGCCCTTGCCTTCTGGATGACGCTTTTTTCTAGATCTTTTTTGTATTTCTCAATTCTAGTAGCAATTTTCTTGTATTTGAGTGCCAAAATTTGGCAAGCGAGTATTCCCGCGTTCTTAGATCCGTTAATAGCCACGGTTGCCACCGGTATTCCTGCGGGCATCTGCACTATTGACAGTAGAGAGTCCAAACCGTCTAAGCTGGCAGTTTTAATTGGTACTCCTATCACAGGGATAGTCGTAATGGACGCAACCATTCCCGGAAGATGCGCAGCGCCTCCAGCACCTGCTATAATCACTTTAATACCTCTTTTTCTGGCTGCCTTCCCATAATTCAACATTTTTTCAGTTGTTCGGTGTGCTGAAACGACTTTGATTTCATTAGATACTCCAAATGAATCTAAAATGAGTGCAGCATCCCTCATCACAGGAAGGTCACTGTCACTACCCATTATTACGCCGACAAGAACTTCAGATATTGTGTGTCACCCATTCTATTCCACAACCACTTTTATCATCCTTCTTGCTCTGTTTGCTCTTAATATTGCTTCTTGCACGTTGTTACCAGTCACTGTGATATGTCCGAGCTTTCTACGTGGTTTTGATATCTTTTTACCGTAAATGTGTAGTTTTACACGCGGGATAGACAATAATTCTCTTAAACCTTTTATCTTATAAGTTCCGTTATGGTTCTCAGGACCTAATATATTTACCATTACAGCGGGAGCGAATAATTGAGGCTTTGATAGAGGGAAATCGAGGACAGCCCTTATATGTTGCTCAAATTGTGAGACAGAGCAAGCCTCAATAGAATAATGACCGGAATTGTGTGGTCTTGGTGCGATTTCGTTTACTATAACATGCTCGTCTTTCGTAACGAACATTTCAATACCAAATATCCCTGCTCCTTTTAATGACCCGATAGTTTTTTCTGCTATTTTCTTGGCTTTAATGCTGACATTTTTTGAAATCCTTGCAGGAACTATCGTCATGTCAAGAATGTTCTTTTTATGGATATTTTCTGCTACTGGAAACGATACAATTTGGCCGTCAGAGTTCCTCGCGACCATTATGGATATTTCTTTTACGAATGGTATGTACTTTTCTAGCATACATTCTTTTCCGTTAAAGAACTCAAAAGATTGCTGTATTTTATTCTTCGACGTGATCAAAAGATTGCCTCTTCCATCATAGGAATCTTCACAGGCCTTGAGCATGGCTGGCAGACCATAAGCTGTACAAAGACTCCTCAAACTCTCTATGGATTTAACACGATCAAATTCCGGTACAGCAATATTATTTTCTCTCAAAAATGATTTCTGTCTGAATTTATTTTGGATTATTCCCAAGGTTTCAGGCGAGGGAAACACTGGATATTGTTGAGATTCTAAGATCTTCAGTGCATTTGAATTCGCCAGCTCTATTTCATA
>DATDFS010000304.1:0-5348 GCA_036522495.1 Nitrososphaeraceae archaeon
GTGAGGATTGTGAAGAGAGTAACATTTGTAAACGAAATTCTTCCAAAGGTTAGAGCAAGGGCCAATATCATAAATTCATAGGATATATCTGCAGGCAGCTTTGAAAGGACTATCCAGGACTAGGCCGCAGGCGTAAGAACAGAGGCGATATTTTGATAGTTAATTCGACAGTTCAATAGTTCCTCTAGGTTTTAATCTCCATGGATGACAAGATAATAATGGTAACATGGTAAAGTATCGTGTTCTGCGGTATCCGGTCGCATTGGCTGTGCTACTTGTTTTCACGCTTTCAGCTTCATTTCTAGCAGCGCATGCTCAAAACCACTCTGTTGCAAGGTTACGCATTCTAACGCACGTCATTAACGACGACGGTGGAACAAACCGGTCTTCAGATTTCTCAAATTGCATAGACTCCTCAAGTGGCAGCAGTTCAACTACACAGTGTTCTTCTGGCAATTCATTACATAGCTTCGACGCCGGGAGTTACAATGTAACACAGGATCCAAATAATCCAGTAAGAGGATACAAAGTAACGTATTCGAAGGACTGCTCTGGTGTCATCAGTGCTGGCGACTTCAGGACTTGTATTGTCACTTACGACGACATGGCTTCTTCTTCCTCTTCCTCCCAAGTAGGCTAAAGCAATATTATGCGACCTTATCGAAGCCTACCTTCGTTGATGGTATGAGCCACCACACCATAGCCACATCCACATTCACATCCAAGGACCAGCACTCCTAATTTTTGATATAGTCTTCTTGACTTTTGATGCCTCCAATACGAGCGCTTATATTTTACATCATTCCAACAAGTATAGGTTATATCAAAAGACTCGGGCGTGATGGTTGATGTATCAGCGACTTAAACAAGCAAAATTGTTGAAGATACTAATCGAAGAAAAGGCGCTAGTAAGGCTTCTTAAGACGATCGATGACAAAGATTACCATACTCGAGAATTACTAAAAAAGCTGGGAGCCTATGGCTATGGACACAAACTTTTGCTGAAGGCAGAAAAAATCGGATTGGTGCAAAGAAGAACAAATAAGAACAAAGTCTACAACACACTTACAAAGAAAGGCAGGGAGATAATCAAATTAGCGAACCAGATAGGAGTCTGACATTATCGTTTGTATTATATCATGGTGTGACAATGACAATGACAGCATTCTTGCTTTTATGTAATACGTGTCTTTATGTCGGAGTTACTTGAAAAAAATACAAATATTACAGTTTTTAAGAAATCAAATATGGTTTTATGTTCTTAATCTATAATCGTTACCATTAACAAGGAACCAATAAATACTTTTAAAGTTATTACATCTCAAATTTAAAAAGGTGTAGAGAGGCAGGAAAAGGAAGGTTAAATAGATTATGAACCACACAACTACCCAAATCCCTCCCTACCGCCACACCCTACACCTTAATATATTTCATACAAGAAGAATAAAAAGATTGTTAAATGGAAATTTCATAGAAGCAAGCAATAACTGTTGAATCTTTTTCATTTCACACGGTATGAAAAGTAGGATAAACCGTTGTTTGAACATATCTCCACGAGACGCAGATAGGACGTTGAATTTACCTAATGCTCTTATTATGAAAATTAACACCACCAGCTTGGTATCAATAGTACTTTACGAACTTTGGTCGTTCTTCCGACAAGAGATTTTTGCTGGATCCCTTTCAATCGTTTCTAACTTATAGTGCAATATTTCGTACCTACAATATCTTACTAACCCCCATCATATAGACGATGACAAAGAAGAGACTTTATTACTAGCAGTACCAAAGTCGATGATGCTGGCGGCAGATTTGAGACTTACGCCGTCCCACCACATCATGTAAATTCTAATCCTGTTGTACTCTGTCTTGGGATACGCTGTATATGCTAGCTTCGACTGCATTCTATTCTAAAATGAGAATGTTCAAAAGAAATACAACACATAGGTTCAAAGGTATAAACCAAGGAAAATAAACCAAGGAAAATAATTCAGAGAAGATAGACAATGGCATATGCCCATCTGTTGATTGTGATGATGCATAACGAAGAAGTTGTTTGGAATAGAGTAAGTATGTAAGTAAATGAGAAAACGGCCCATCTCGCTCCTATCAACGAACACAGATAAGAGTCAACTGGGAACCTGATTGTTTTCTCTGTACCGACGTTATTTCTTCAACTGTAGATTCCTGTCTCAGCGAGCGCCACAGCAATGTTCTATCTGTAAATTAAATAAAGTTAATATACGGAAAGGAAGGTTGTTTGCACAAGCACTTATCATGCTCATTATCTTTGATGTGGAAGGAGTACTACTCAATGCAGAATACCTTCCAGTTTTAGCCCAGATGATGGGGCCGGAGAAAGAAAAGGAGATATGGGATATCACAAAACAAGGCATCCGCGGAGACATAAACTGGGAGGAGGGCCTAATAAAGCGTGTTGAGGCCCTAAGAGGCATTAGTTTTCAAGACGCCAGACGGATCGGCGCTAGTCTTGAGATCATGCCGGGTGCAAAGGAACTTTGCTCGGCACTAAAGAGCGCCGGCTGGAAAATGATCGCCGTCTCTGGCGGATTTACAATCATTACCGACAGATTGAAATCCGAGCTCGGAATAGATAAGATCTTTTCAAATGAATTAATCTTTGATGATGATGGAAGGCTTGACGGTTTGAATCTCCAGGTGACATCCGACAAGGCGGCCGCAATCAGCCCCACAATAAATGAGTGGGGAATAAGGAAAGAAGACACCGTGGTTGTCGTGGACGGAGCAAATGATCTGAAATTGTTCGGTTTAGCTTCTTTCACGGTAGGATTTTGCCCGGTGGACATAGTGAAGCAGAATGCGGACGCAGTTATAGAAATTCATGATTTGACCTTGTTACTTAACTTGCTTGAAAAGAAGTTTGGCAAGACTGCAATAGTGGCAAAGACGCAGTGACAGTACAAACGTATTGCATTGTAGTCTATTCGCATATAGGAGTGTATGAGTACGCCAGTAAGTACATATTTTATTATACCCTCGACAAGACTATTATTTAGATATCTGTGGTATTCCATGCCGATTGCGTCGATGGGGGGGGAAGGAAGGGCGGCAATAAAGGTAATGGTAATGGTAATAGTAATGATAATGGTAATAGTAATAGTAATGGTAATGGTGCTATCCAAATCATCCCTCTCCGCCTTTCTGCCGACATAAGACCGAATGATGAGCTGGACACGTTAATTTTAAGATCCCTAGAACAAAGACAGGAACAGATTTTTGACAATGACGTACTGGTCGTTGCTCACAAGATAGTCTCAAAAGCTGAGGGCCGCGTGATAAACCTAGAGCATATCAAACCGTCAGCCGAATCCTTGAAGATAGCAGCGGAAGATGGCAAGGACCCCAGGATAATAGAACTCATACTGGATGAATCTAAGGACATGATACGGCATTCGAACGGTGTCATAATAGTGGAAACAAGACACGGATTTATCTGCGCAAATGCAGGAGTAGACCAGAGCAATGTTGAAGATAGTATTAATCATGCAGTATTGCTGCCAGTTGATGCTGACGCATCTGCAAATAAGATTAGAGAGTCGTTAAGAGAGAAAACGGGTGGCAAAGACTTTGCAGTCATAATAACGGATACCTTTGGAAGACCATTTAGGGAGGGTCAAACGAACGTCGCAATCGGTATTGCTGGAATTGAACCGATAAAAAGCTATGTTGGAAGTGCTGATATGTACGGAAAGAAACTGAGGGTAACTGAGATTGCAGTCGTAGACGAAATTGCTTCTGCCGCAGAGCTGGCAATGGGAAAACTGGAACGGGTTCCTGTTGTCATCATAAGAGGTTACAAGTATCAAAAGCCTGAAAAAGAATCCAGTGCTATCTCCAAGCTAATCAGGCCAAAAGAGAAGGATCTTTTTAGGTAAAATCAATTAATAACCTAGATAGCAATGTAGCATATTCTTTTACTGAACCCAACAGGGTATTAATTTATGTATCGCTACGGCTGCTTATTCACCCTGGATAAGCTCCTAAACATTTAATATTCTGCTGTTACAATTTTATCCTGTTATCAAATGAGTGCTGCCAGCAAATCTCCGACTAAAACTATAGACGTTAGAGGCCTTTTTTGTCCTGAACCAGTATTTCGTACAAAGATCGAAATGGAAAGACTGGCGATAGGAGATATGCTGAAGATAGTATCTGACGACCCTGAATCCGAGGAGGACATAGCCAAATGGGTAAAGAGAAGCGGTCATGAGCTTTTATCCCTAGACAAAGGCCAGAAAGATCTCGAGTTCGTAATAAAGAAGGCAAAGTAGAAAATGACTACGACAACGACGGCGGCAACATCTCCGTCATCACTATCATCGTCATCATCTGTTGCTCGACCAGACAACATAATTGAGCGCATAGGCAGAACGCCTTTGATAGAGTTAGCTTCTTTCTCTACACAAAACGTCAAACTTTACGCTAAATTAGAGTGGTTCAATCCGTTCGGCTCGGTAAAAGACAGGGCCGCGTACTGGATGGTAAAGGATGCTGAAAACAAAGGCATCCTAAAGAAGGATAAAAGCATCATTATCGAGCCTACGTCTGGAAACACTGGTATTGCACTGACCGGTATTGCCACTGCGTTAGGATACAAAGTTGAGATCGTTATCCCCGACAAAGTGAGTCAAGAAACAAAAAGGATCTTGAGGCACCTAGGGGCTACCCTTCACGAAACATCAGACGATTTGTGTCCACGAGTTGGTGCTGGCACAGACCAGAGTATCGCTCTTGCTAAGGCAATTTCAAAACCAAGGCCGGACATCTACTACATGCCAAACCAGTATGAAAATGACGCTAACTTTTTCGCACATTATGAAAGCACCGGCCCTGAAATCTGGGAACAGACAGGCGGCAACATAACTCACTTTCTTACGGGTTGCGGGACTGGCGGAACGATCACCGGCACGGCTGCTTTTCTCAAGGAAAAGAGGATGGATATCAAGGCTGTTGCGATCCAAGCCCAGAAAAATCATCTGCTTCAGGGCCTAAGAAATTTCGAGGAGTCCTCTATGCCTGACTTGTTCAAACGGCGTGAGAGTGTTGTCGACAAATGGATGACTGCAACCAACGCTGACTCCTTTAACATGGTAAAACAACTAGCAACAAAGGAAGGCCTGCTTGTAGGTCCTTCGTCTGGTTCAGTCATGGCATCGATGCTAAAGACTGCAGAAAAACTAGATAATGGCGTTCTTGTCGGGATATTTGCTGATGACGGCAGGAAATTCAAGAGCCTTTATTCACAGCAAAATGTATTTACCAGTGACGAATACGACGGAGCCCTAAAGAGCGCAAAGAACCTTTCG
>DATDFS010000305.1:0-12609 GCA_036522495.1 Nitrososphaeraceae archaeon
CGTTTCTGCAACTGCATTGATAGAAGGCCGAATCAATGGATGATCCACAGGCTCCCTTACCAAATTGCCAAATAGGTAGACTTTAAGATTCCTGTTTCTCAAGCTTTGAATATATTCTGCACCGTTCTTTATAGGCATATAATTTTATATATGCCAAACCTTATTTATGTATTATAGGTTTTCCAGAATGAAAAAAATTCTTCTTTAACAATTCGCAGATAAATATTTACGAATTAGACGTTACTTACTATAAAAAATTCTTCTTATCAATTATTCCATTTCGCATCCTCCAGGGATTAGCTCTGTATTGGCATCTTTATTTTGGGAAACATGCTTGAGGTGGTCCTTCTTTAGCCATTAGCATGGCTGATTGGCTTCCCCGCAGAAGAGTTGCAGAGGACACATGTCATTTGTCGCAGATGTTTTCGCCAATATTCTAGGACATATGTAAAATGTATTTCTTCAATCCTGGTGATGTAGTCGGATAGTCCTCTTGTAATCCCTTGGACTGTTCTATAAGCAATCTTTCTTAAATCCAATCTTAAGAAAGGAATGCTTGAAAATGGATGTAACTATGTGAGTATTCAAAAGCAGCTCCAACTTTTCCTTATTTCATTCATTTTCTTAATTTCGTTATTCGATGATTTCAAATCCAATGTCCATAAGAATACGTCCACATTTGATCAATGATTCGTTATAGTCATGCCATGATTTGTTTAGTGGCATGAGATGAATCTAATATATAGGCAAGATAATAATGCTACAAAGTACATCTAATACAAACGTGTTTATGCCACCACATTGAAACAAAGCTAAGCGCTTAGATTTGGCAACACACCTCGCTTGCAAAATTAGGCTTTAGTCTGCCCTGTGGGTCTAAATTTAATTGATATTGTGGATTTTATAAGCTCAAGGCGGCTGCTGTTGATCGTCGGTGCCGACCTGATCACTAATGTGTTACAATAAAGACTCTTGCGAGTATAAAAGAATATGCAAATATTACATCCTGCTTTTATTGTCATTGTAGAAGGACATGCATCCTAAAGATATGCCAATCAGGACATTTCCAAACCAAATATCAGGGAGAATTCTCCTCCACAAATCGTCAAGGGCAATCTTTTTTATATCCACGTCAGGGTACCACCGTGCGTGGATGCAAACAGAACTTACCTTAGCAAGCTGATACATGACTGTCCTGATTTTCCAAAGCAGGGAATTCTGTTCAGGGATATAAATCCAGTTTTCCGTGACATTACCGCCTTGAATTACATTTCAAATGAGTTTTATTCAAAGTTTGGCAGTTGGGAACTCGATTATGTTGGTGGGATAGAATCAAGAGGCTTTGTGATAGCTACAGCATTAGCACTGAAGTTCGGCAAAGGCATGATTATGATCCGTAAAGCAGGGAAGCTTCCTGGACAAACCATCAAAAAACCGTACGATATCGAATATGGGAGTTCCATTATGGAGCTTCAAAAAGATGCAGTAAAACCTAATGAAAGTATTTTGATTGCCGATGATCTAATAGCAACTGGAGGTACTGCTGTTGCCGCCGCCCAGCTAGTAGAGGAGTTGGGTGGCAAGGTTGCTGGTTTTGCATTTGTGATAGAGTTGGCTTCGATGAATGGAGCCGATAAGTTAAGGAAGACAGGCTATCAGGTTCATTCATTAATGGTGTATGATTAATAATGGATAAGAGGTACTTTGCAGAAATCGGGATTATTGGAGGTACGGGGGTTTACGATCCTGGACTTTTTAGTGAAAAGAGAGATATCAAAGTTTATACTCCCTTCGGCGACCCATCCGACCTTATCACAGTTGGAGAATATGCTCGTAAAAAGGTGGCTTTCATTCCGAGACATGGAAAGGGTCATCGGATTCCACCCCATAGAATCAATAATCGTGCAAACATATGGGCATTAAAGGAGTTAGGTGTAAAGAGAATTATTGCTCCGACTGCAGTTGGAAGTATGAAATACGAATATAGGCCAGGCGATATCGCCATCCCAGATCAGTTTGTTGACTTTACCAAAGGAAGACAATATACATTTTACGATGGCGGGGAGGTTTGTCACGTATCCGTTGCAGATCCATTTTGTCCCGAACTTCGCGATGTCGCGGTATGCCATGGGAATAAACTAGGATATAATGTTCACACCAAAGCAACTTATGTATGCGTCGAGGGGCCACGATTTTCAACAAGGGCAGAGTCCCAATTTTTTAGAGATGTACTAAAGGCAGATATTATAGGTATGACTCTTGTACCTGAAAGCCCGCTCGCTAGGGAAGCGGAAATTTGCTACGTCTCGATTGCAATGGTTACAGATTACGATGTGTGGGCTAACTCACCTGTAAGTTCTAAGGAAATTATAGAATTATTAAGCAAAAATAATGAGAAAACAAGAAAGCTAATTGCCGAAATGATATCAACGATTCCTGCTAGAAGTATTAAATGCAATTGTGCAGATGCATTAATAGGAGCAGTGTTATGAACAGTCTTCTTGATTTACTTTGGGATCTTCAATCCTTCAGGAAGGATTACATCTCCCTCGATCAGTTTACGTTGAATAGTCAGCTGCAGGACCTCTGGATCTATTCCGATTTTTTTAATTTTTTCTAATGTTCTTTTCGAAATATTGAGGCTTATATTATGTCCCCCAATTCTCCCAAATGCAATCGCTGTAAAATTAAACGGTCGATTCTCAATAACAAAATAACCCATTAGTTTGCTGGCTATTTCACTTCCTCTGGCATTTGTCACAAAGACAACCACTTGGAGGCGATCATTATTATCGTCGCCAGCATTCCCAATCATCATTTTGCATTTCCCTCGTCATTTACGTCGATGTTACGATTTACATTATTCTCGACCAGGAAACTCCACCATCCCGTATCCATAATTTTGTAGTCGCTAACATCAACTTCGACATGGCTTTCATCATCGGCTTCAGTAAATTTGAACTTGCCTTCCTTGATCAATTTAATCAGCTTCCATCTGTCTTTGCCAGTTTTTTTTCTGTTTATCGCGACTGCCCATTTTTTATTCTTATCAATCAAAGGCATTCCAACATAGTCGGCAATCTCTAGAATTCCCAGTCGCTTTTCCTCGCAAAATAGATCCTTGGTAATTATGCTACGCCAGACATCTATCGCGCCAATAGTTCTTGTACCTTCGTTGATATTAATCACACCAAAATACACGACCTTGTCATCCAGTGCTTTTGATCCTTCGGCATTAGTAGTCATTTACTCGATTGTTGGTAACGAGTGCCTTATTTAGTTCTTGCATTATTATAAGGATCCACGAATGTCGACTTCCCGATTTTTTGAAAAGCATCTTATTTCTTCATTGTTTTCTATCTCCACTAGTGACAGCAGATCGGAGGCACTTATGACATCAATAATAGTTGACATACGGATTTTGCTGCTATTGTTGATAATAGCTTGGTAGGCTACATCTGCCGACATTGCTATCAGCTGTGTCATACTGATACCACCTGTTACGATTGCATACTTTTTGCCGAACCTGTACATCGGATAAAAAACATGTAATGTCATCTTTATGAAGGCGTTTGAATATTAATACGCCTCTAGCGCGGATACACTTCATGACCCATTAACAGATTTACAAATTCGAGAAAGCATAGAGCTCAGAGTAATGGGCTAAATCATATTGTTTTGTCGGTCCTTTATTATTTCATTATTTTATTATTTTATTTGTTGGGGAATTGCAGTCGGGCAGAGAAGGCTGACGTCCACGATATTGCAGTGTTGCCATTGAATTTCGTTACGGAGTCAACAGTAGGATTCTCAGGTTCTCTATTGACGTATCTGATGCATTAATTGCTAATTGATTGTTAATGCCAACAGTTTAATTGCCAACAGTCAGTTCAGCATCCCGCTTGTTTGCTTTACAAATTTCTCAGCTTCTGAATTATTTTAACATTTATTATCCATAACAAGTGGATAAATAAATATGGCAACAGATGACAACAAAAAACTCTCTTTGGAGTTTGTGCGGGCATTATGGAATTTCAGAGATGCTGAAGATAATACGCTGAAAAAAACATATGAAAATCAGGTTGTAAAGATAGGATTGAATGACGGATTAAGTAGAGCATTCATAAATAAAAAGATAAAGGAAATGTAGAGGTTTACCGGCGGCTAGCATTCAATGATATTGGGAATATTATCAAGAGTAATGTGGGTCCGAAATATTTACCTTGATAAAGAAATCACTTATAAAAAACGTCTTTGCCAGTCCGTCGGTGTCCAGAGTGACCAATTCAGCATGTTATCAAGCGAATAGGTCAATCCTACCATAATTTTGCTTCATTTTTGCTGTCTTTAACTCCGATCGGAAACTTGCTCACCATTGTCGGTACTGACTGCCATTTGATCATCATGTATGATGATTTTTTTTCTCCGGTATCAAATCTAGATTGTTTAGATGACGATAAATATGATTCCGTAAACAGGAATGCAACAATTGACTAACAATGGCATTCGCACATAATCATAATGCACTTCATACCAATTATTTTCAAGATAGAGGACAGTAACTTTTCATTCTTCGGTGCTTCGATTGAAAGCTATAGCCAGGTATGTTTTTCATTCCAATGTTCTACAAATTCCTCGATATTCTTTTGCATTCCTACCCTTGAACGTAACAGAAAGGAACCTCCAAATTTCCAACCTAGCGCATCGCATTGTTTGCAGTCTTTCTGATAGGTAGCACAATGACCATAGGCTTCTCCAACAACACATTTTGAAGGATGGTCAAGCTCATAATACCATTTTAGCCATGTTAACGATAATGGAAAAGGAAGATTTCTTTGTTCCAATCTTTTTGCCCACTTTGGTGCAATTGCTTCCAGAGTTAAAGCTTTTTTCTTCTCTTTCCTAACAAAAGCAGTTACGAATTGCATAACATGTTCTTCTTGTAACTCATAGAATATTAAATGTATCTCTGCCATCGATATTCTACTGTTTTTTCTTTTCTGATAGTAAACACAGAAATAAGTTCGTAGTATATAATGGTCTATTGGTGTGCTTTGTCTTCGAAAACTAATTCCAAAGTTGTGTCAATATCTTTGTTCCATTAGTTTATTATAAGAGTCTATGAAACTTTTCGCATACATGTTTGCGTGTTTTTCGGATCCCCGATGCACACCACCCTTTGTCCTTACATGGTGATAAAATTCATGTAGTACTATGAAGGGATTGTAAAAGATATCAGAATTCGTTGCGTAAATTCTTCTTTCCCTTTGGACATATACAGCGTACACCGTTCTACGCTTTCCTTTGATGGTTCCGACAACTATTTCTGGCGCTGTAATATTATAGAAGCTGCTCAGCTTTTGTAGCGCTTCTTCAGTCTTTCTGTTAAGAATCATATACACTACTTTTGCTTTAGTCAAATCATCTGGGGGAACGGAAGAAGATGGAGACATATTACTCTGACGCTCTATGCTTTTTAGAATATTAAGAGTTTAAAAGGTATAGGTACCTACTGGTTTAATTGACTATATGGTTTCCCTTTGAGGCGATATTAATATGATTCATATAAACAGATAGGCATACAAAGTGGTGTTAAAAAACTCAGCAGGACCTTAATGGTACCTAGACATTTAGGTGTGACCTGTTCGTCATACATGTACCTTGCTCGAGTTGCCTTTATTAAGACTAACTCTAAAACCTGGGACACTATGTTGAAAATACTCTAGAGTATAATACTAATGAATACTTACTTGTGAGCTTTAATAGGGATATACGTTACCAAAGTATAGTATTGACCACTCAGACTTTGATCATAGGCGATTCATCCTCTATGCCGGAAATTGATTCTGGATCTATCCATTTGACTGTTACTTCTCCACCCTATTGGAATCTTAAAAAATACGGAGAACAAGGATTAGGACCTAATCAGGCTTATTCAAAATATTTATACGAAATTCAAAGAGTTCTTAAGGAAATAAAGAGAGTAATGGCACCTGGAAGGTTTGTGGCTATCAACGTTGGAACCGCAGTATCAAACAATGGAATGAAACCTATTAACGCAGATATCGTTAAGATAATGGAGGATCTTAATTTCTCTTTCAGAAAAGAAATTATCTGGATGAAGCCAAAGGGGACTCAAGGATTGTGGCAACGGGGCGTAACTAAATTTCTCAAAAACCAACCATATCCTTGCTACTTCAGCCTGAATATTATGCATGAATATATCCTTATATTCCAAAATGAAGGTCAAATGCAAATTAGCTTTCAGCCGGAGCACAGGTTATCAGAGGAGTTCATTAAGCAGGTATCGTGGAGTATCTGGGAGATGGGAGTATCACATACCAAAGGACATCCTGCGCCATTTCCTGATATATTGGCTGAGAGATTAATAAAATTATACACAGTCAGAGGAGAGAGGGTCCTTGACCCGTTTGGAGGCAGTGGAACAACTATAAAAGCAGCGAGAGATTTAAAACGAAATTCTGTAGCATATGAGGTTAATCCAGAATACATAAAATTAATTAAGAACAAGGTAGGATGGGGTAATGAATCATTTGAGTTAGGTATAAAATATGAAATTAGGCTCAGAAACCCCATCACCAACTGAGTTAACAATAATAACGAATCTTTGTTGTTTAGACTGGGAATTTAAAACCACCCACACTGGATACTATACACATAGATGCCATACGTATTCAGCGAAATATATTCCTCAAATTCCAAACCTGTTAATATCAAACTTCACAAAAAGAAACGATCTGGTATTAGATAACTTTGTAGGCAGTGGAACAACTTTAGTTGAATCAAAACTCCTAGGCAGAAAGGCAATAGGTGTTGATATTAATCCTTTAGCATGCCTAATATCAAAGGTCAAAACAACAATCATAGAAAAATCAAGCAGGGATCAGATCTCAGAATTTTTAGTGTCTCTAAGAGACGACATTCTTCATTTACGGAGTAGTATTACGGTATCGGGTTTTAAAGAGAAAATTCTAGATATGGATGACCCCTTTCCCAAGGCACTCCATAATAATATACCAAAATGGTATCATGAGAATGTAATCCATGAGCTATTGACAATAAAATCTAAAATTGACACTATAGAGAATAAAGATGTTAAGGATTTTTTGTTAGTAGCGTTTTCTTCAATCTTGAGAAATGTTTCTAATGCTACGAGTGGATATGGAAATCTAATGATAAACAAAAATGCCCCTACCAAAAACAAAATATACGAAAAGTTCTCGCGTGCAGTCACATACATGCTTCAAAGTACTTCGGAATTCAGCCTAGCAGCCACTAAATCAGAAATAAGCGTAGTTAATCAAGATAGTAGAAGGTTACAATTCATTAATGATGAGACAATAGATTTCATCTGCACTCATCCACCATACATGGCTGCTGTTCCTTATGCAGAGTATCAAAAATTATCGCTCTGGTGGTTAGGATATTGCCAGGATAAGTTAGAAAAGAGCCTGATAGGCGGAAGACGCAGTAGAGATGACACTCCAGAGAGATATTTTGATGATATGGACGTGTCATTGACAGAGATGAAAAGAGTGTTACGCAAGGAAAAATATTGCTGTATAACTATCGGTAATCCTGTTTATCATGGCAAAACTTGGATGCTAAATGATTTTATAAAAAACGATGCAAAGAAAATAGGTTTTAAACTTTTAAAAGAAATTAGGCGTGGAAAGTATCATTCTACGATGGGTAAAATGAAAGAAGAGTTCATTATAGTTTTTAAGAACGAGTAAATCTCAACTCAAGAAAGACACTTCAAGCGAGATCCTCTCAAGATAGTAGACTTTGATGTATAAAAGTCATGCTACAAAGCAAATCCTTTATACTATATTATTCCGTTTTTGAGCCACTCGATAGATGGAAGCCTTTAAACAAAGTAGATTATTTATGATTATGCTATGCATAAAAAAGGCTAATGATTTGCACCTTGCAGCCTACAATAATAAAAATGCCAACCAACTCGACGCGTTATGATGAAATCATATTTATTTGTATTCCTAGTCTTTTTGAAAGTTTAGGCCAGATTTGCCGCTCGGCATAGCTATTAAATTAATCTCCATGATTGTTCATTTATTTACCTATCTCCAGGCAGGAAACAAAGAGTAACGTGTTAAAAATTCTTGTATGTCATAGTCATACTCTATTACTTCTGTTAGCGGACTGTTACAAGCGAAAGCTAGGAAAGCCACTTTCATCAACAAATTAATAGGCTACAACATACCGTTTTTCAGATTGCATTGAAATCCACTGCGACCATAAACCTTCCATTACATGGAGGACATGCGCCCTCGTATTTGATCAGGCGAATGATTAAACTTTCCTACGCAATATCTAAGGTAATTGTGGATGAATATGGTCAGCAGGAACTTTTGAGACGATTATCTGATCCTGTGTGGTTTCAAGCTTTCGGCTGTGTTCTAGGATTTGATTGGCATTCATCAGGAGTTACAACAGTAGTAACAGGAGTTATGAAGGAATCATTAAATGAGGCTATTCACGGAATCTCCATTGCTGGAGGAAAAGGAAAGAAGTCTATAGAAACAAAAAACAATATTCCTAAGCTTGCTGAAAAACATTACAATTTATCCTCTGCCAAAATTGATAATCTATTGTATGCAAGCAAGATGGCAGCAAAAATAGATAATGCAGCAGTCCAAGATGGCTATTCGCTATATCATCATGTGATTCTTTTTGATAAGCAGGCAAACTGGACCGTGGTACAACAGGGTATGAACCCCAACAATAAAATGGCAAGAAGTATCATTGGATTTCAAATTCTCTAAAGAGCTTCATATCCGAACCACATGCAGGAATTATAAGCGACTGTAAATGTCGAAATATCTTGGATATGACATCGATTGATTCGGCAGAAAATCAAAAAATCTCTGTAGATCTGGCAAGAGGAGATATTAGCAACCTAAAATCATCAGTATATAAAATAGCAGCCAGATACACACAGGAGGAAAGGACCACGTTGGATGATTGGATTATAGCAGCAGATTGTTCGAATAGTGGATATAAGATATGTGAGAATAGGAAGAAGGATCACTTGACTGAACATTATGCCATGCCTCGTAGATTGGATTGGAATGTGTTTAGAAAAGTTTACGATATTCAACCGCAAAATTATGAGCAGTTAATTTCTATCCCGGGGAATGGACCAGCTGCCATAAGGGCACTCTCTCTTATCGGTGAAATAATTTTTGGAGCTAAAGCATCATGGCAAGACCCCGTGAAATATAATTTTGCACATGGTGGTAAGGATGGCGTCCCATATCCAGTTGCACGTAAGACCTACGACAAATCCATAAGTTATATTTCTTCTGCAATTAAGGCGCCGAAATAGAGAGAGGAGAGAATTCGATCTTTAAAGAAATTGGCAGAATATTCTGATAGAATGTTCAGTCACAGTCACCCAGGGGTTTAGCAAGGAATCGAAGGTGATATGTTCAGTCTTCCAACGTGGATTGTTTGAAAATTACTGTCAGGATGAGCGTATGCACTTATATCATATACTTGTTTGCAAATTACAAGATAAAGCACTCCAAGAAAAAGTATACCCAAAGGGTGCTGTAACTGAATTGCAAGATTCTACAAGTAATTCTGTATATTTTCTTAGATCATAATCAGTCTTTTCGTTTATTAGCTCAATAGGGATAGATCTCTTCTGTTTTTTATAGTAATTAGTTATAATATATTTTAGAATCTGTCCAGCTTTGAGAGACTTTCCCTCAATTCTAAGTTGCATTATTGCGTTTTTCTCAACGGTGTTTCTGCTCTGGTATTCATCTGAATTCTTTGAGAGCTGTTTTGTAAAAGCCAATTCATCAAGCTGAAATTTTCCTTCTTTTAGAAGTTGCAGGTATTTTTGGAAAGTATTTTTAACCTTTGGCATCAATACTTTGACCTCGTTTATATTGTTCCCTTTAGCCATTACTTCCAATATTTCTTTTTGACATTTGGATAAAAAAGGAGGTGTGTCTTGTCTTCTTGTTTCCATTCCTCTTATTTTCAAACTATCGTCTTCTTCAAATGCTCCAAAATAACGATTCGCTACTGGTAACTCACTGTTTCTTCTAGAATTAGCAAATACAATCCATTTGTATATACCTTCAAATGATATTGTAAAACCAATTTCTCTCTCTATTGATTCTTTTAGTTCCCCATAGAGCGTCGAAAATTCCTTATCATTATCGTTTACAGTAGTAGAATCAGCGGGTACCGTTTTCTTCCCGTTCCTATTTGTCATTCATTTATTCAGTGACTAGTAGATAACATGACTGCAGCTTATAAATACCGCAAAGATTGCTTGCTGGTCTGATCTTTATCAGAAGGTCGAGGAACATGAAGGTTTTTCTTTTTTATCTTCGTCTACGCTGCTCGAATCAGGCCTGCAGGCTGTAAAAAAATGTAGGCATTGTCAGGAACGAGCAATCGATTTAAACAGGAATAGTTACTCACTTACTTCGCGCCCTCATTAGTTTCCCATATGGCGAAACTGTTGTTTTCTGTGTCGAGGCAAAGTGCGAAGTAACCCATTCCTGGTACTGCATGTTTAGGAGCAACTACTTTACCGCCTAGCTTCTCGACTTTGGACGAGTATTCGTCCACTGATTTTACGTCTATATAATTAGTTACTTGCTGCTCTGGCATTTGTTTTTTCAGCATTCCGCCACCTAACGCTTTATTTCCTTTATCATCTGTAGTTGTCACCATCCAATATTCCATTGGCTGACCATCTGCTGCTGAGGTCAGCTGCTGACTATCATCTGTACTAGGCCATTTTTCTATTTTCCATCCAAATAGATCCGTATAGAATTTCCTTGATCTTTCGATATCCTCTGAAGGTATTTCAAAATGAACTATCGTTGGCATTTTATTATTATCTACGCCTCAATAAAGCATTAGTCATGCGACTACAACTGTTTCTGTTTGCGGCTCTCCATAACTCTTCTATCTCATCCAACTGCATCACATTTGGCTTGCCCATGGGCAATACTATACTTATATAGTTTATAAGCATGCATGGGAAATTAAGTATATTTGCATACGTCAAGGGTCAACAAGAGGAATCAAATAGACATACGAAGACTCGATCATTTGAAATACCAAATATCATGTTGGCTAATTTCTTTATACAATCATACACTTTAGTATCGAGCTTCCCCAAAATTGATAAAGGAATTAACATTGAATCTAGTGGTTACACTCAAGGCTTCAAATACGTTCTTATAGGCTTGGAAAGTACAGAAATTGATGGATAATAACTCCCCCTCATTCATAGTCGTTGCAGCAGCAGTAGTAGTAAGTGAGGCATCGCTAAAAGTTATGTTCGCCGAGAATTTCAAGAGGTGAAAAAACTAAAATGGAAAAGATTTTTACATCAATAAGATCATTTACCGAACACAACAGCAAAACAAAATACTGCGTAAGATGCGGCAAGATCGCTACTCAGGAAGCCTTGTTCAACGTTGGCGAAGGCATTACCCTCATAGAAAAATATTGTGACGCGTGTGTAAAGGAAGTAAAGTGATATTTTTGATTTCAAGAGATTGTCTCAAACTCATACTTCTGCAGCTAGAGTTCGATAAAATCCTGAATACATACTTTTTTCCTAAGGCTATTCTGGTAGATTATTATGCTTCACAGTGAGGTTGTTATGTTGCTGCTGTAATGTAATCTTTTTTTATTCAAAATATTCATATGGACATTTTATCTCTCCTGAAGAAGCGATATTGTTACTACCATAGACAATAAGCAGACTTCGGTAGCACCAGTATTTGGCTAACCAGGTTTGGCATGTGTATGTGGCAGTAATAATTTATGTTTCCCGGATTGTTTCCTGTAAATGATACGGTGTGGATTTGACCTCTCCAAAGTGTAAAGCTTCCAACTCCTCGACCTTGGTCTGTATATCTGCCCCTTGTCTTTCTAACTGATGGATATTTAGAAATGTCAAGTAAGGCTCTACTTTACGAAATATCTCTGCCTCGTCAGAATCCTTCTTTGTCCAATAGGCAGATCCAGGATGCCCAATGAAATATTCAGAATAATCAGCATAACCAAGATCAGATATAGTGGTTTTTACATGTCGTCTAAATGAATGAAGAGTAATTTGACGTCTTCTATTATTGCTGACATCTTCTCGATTCCCCTACCCATACGATCCAACGTTTTATTGTCCTGTATGCAAAGGAGTGTGGTTAGATAAAGGAGAGATAGATAAGATTGCAAAAGCTCAAAACGCTTATGAAGAAGAACATTATCAAAAGTATCATAAAGACGGAAAAGATTATGACTATGATGATTATCATGAAAGAAGAAGGAAGAGAAGATTCTTAGGAGATTTATTTGATTTTGATTAATTTCTGTATGCTACAGATTCTAATCATTGGCTTTGTACATGCTAGAAATACAAATATCAAAGCACAAAACAAAAGACCAAAAGTCAGCATGTTAGCGTTATACACAGCATAATAATATAGATACATATGCTCTAGTACAGGGAACTACACAAAAATAATAATAATGATATTTGGATGACATATCAGACTAATAATGATAAAAAAGTGCTAATACGATCAT
>DATDFS010000306.1:0-5774 GCA_036522495.1 Nitrososphaeraceae archaeon
ATGCTGCTAGCATTGTTGCTCTGTCGTACTTGAATGTCTCCAAGCGTATGTCACTAACCTTCATCATTATGTCTAGAGATTTATATTTTGGCATATATGACTCTTAAAATAACAGCAGCAAAGCCTAACAACATGAAAAGTCCGACAAAGCAGGCGAAGAACAAACAAGAAGAGGAAACTGGAGAAACAGCAATAACATCAAAGGGACAAGATTGACGCGGACTCGGAGGAGTGTGAATCAAATTTGACATTATTTTGAGACTCAAAGATATGTTGACAAAATGATTCATATGAAAGATCGTGTTACCATTGGTCTGGGTCCGGTGGAATGCGAACCAAAATTGACTCATTTTTGCCACCCATGTCGACTTCTCCGATTGAAGCTGCATAGGTTAATCAGAATAACTACTATCTATAGGTAATAAATTTCGGATATATCTAGGGTTTAGATTCCTACATGTAATCGGGGTTCTATTGACTAAGCTTTAAGGTTATCTGCGAAGTACTCCACTTTTAGCAAAAGAAATCAAAAAAATAGTATAATAAAAGAATTAGACTATGGATATGGTTAAGAATTAGAATATAGCTTTAATCAAATAGGCTAGGGTTCAAGACCCAAGGTATTTAGTTTCTATGTACGTCACAAAGTAATCCGGGTTATAGCCTTCATTGAAGGTATTATTAAGAAGCACTTTGGGGGCATAGACAGATCCATGCTGATGTATTTTTAATCTTAACCATTCTCTGATAGGCTTGAAATTACCCCTCTTGATGTCTTCCTCGTAACCCTCCAGGTCTTTGCGCATCTTTGAAGCAATGATCGCTGAAATCAAGTTTCCCAAAGTGTAAGTTGGGAAATAGCCAAAGAGGCCACTACTCCAATGAGTGTCTTGAAGCACTCCCTGTGAATCCTTAGTTGGTCTCACTCCAAGCAGTTGCTCCATTCTATCGTTCCAGAATTCAGGAATCTCAGAGACGCTGAGCTCATCTCCAAATATTTTTTTCTCTATCTCATATCGTATTGCTATATGGAGATTGTATGTAACTTCGTCGGCGTCAACTCGTATAGAATCAGCCTTGACGTTATTGAAATACAGGTACAACTCGTCATCTGTTGCTTGGTTTGCGAAACTTACTTGCTTTCTAATCAAGGGAGCTATCAATTGAACAAAAGGCAGGCTTCTGCCCACATTATTCTCCCAGAACCTTGACTGAGATTCATGGAGTGCAAGCGAAGATCCGCCTTCAAGAGGAGTAACAGACAATGACTGATCGCATTGCAGATTATACAAGGCATGACCAGCTTCATGAATAGTACTAGATATCGACTTTTTGAAATCAGTCCCTTCATACCGAGTAGTTATTCTTACGTCATTGAGGCCCATAGCTTCAGTGAAAGGATGAGTAGATACATCCATTCTGAAACGTTCCATGTCGTATTGCAAGAGAGTCAAAATGTCATGGTTGAGCTCGTCAGCTTTTTGGATATCATACTTTGATTTTCCAAATTTGCTCTCTTTGCAAAACGGGCTGCCTGAATCTACAAGTTTTTTCAGAATCTTCTGAATACACGGAGTCAACGCACCGAATACTTTATCCAAATCATCTACTGTAAGCTCTTCTTCGAACTGATCCAAAAGCGCATCATACGGATGCTTTTCATAACCTATCTTCTCAGCGATCTGCTTCTTTATTTCTATCATTTTCTTCAAGTGGGGTGCATACATCATGAAAACAGATTTTTCTCTAGCCTCCCTCCATGCCATGTTGCCCCTTATTCTTTCCAGAGATTCTGCTTCAGTCAACTCTTTGGGTATCTTGATCTGCTTGGTTATTTCCCTATTGAGTACTCGTACAATGCCCTTCTCTAAATCGCTAGGGCTCACCAGTTTCTTCGCTGACTCAACAAGACCAACAAAATCTTTGTTTAGAAGAAGATCCTTATTCAGCATGTGAAGTTGAGAATCGGCCACTCCTCTTTCTTCCGTGCCTTTCCTAGGCATATAAGTCTCAAAGTCCCAACCCATTAGAGAAATGGCATGATTTAGCGACCACATTGGTTTGTAAGCATTGAGGATCTGATTTATGACAGCGTTCTCGCATCTCATGTCGTCACACTTTTCATGAACTCAATCACATCGGTCTATTAATCATTGCTAGCCAGGAATACATCTTTGAAAAATCTCGTTAGCGGCTTGAATATGGTCAGGATGGACGTGTGTCAAAATTATCCCTTGGATGTTCTCCATTTTATATCTAGAATTAGCGATATAAGTCTTAAGCTTAGGATGCTCTGAAGTAAGGCAAGTGTCAATAAGAGTCAAATCATCTGGTTACTCCTCTATAAAGATAAGACGCAATCCCCACACCAGGAATCGGATGATATAACCCGTCAATCGAATGCACTTGACGATTAATTTGACCCAAATCTCGCGATGAGTATTGATTATTAGACCCCAAGATTTTGGGACCTTAAACCGTATTGGCTAGCTGAAATGTGAGTATGGCTGGCTCCTATCAGGTTATTTCGACTAGTCTAAAAACTGTAGATTTGTATTTGTAAACACATAATACTGTCATTGGCTTCTAAGAATATGTCGGTATGCCCCTAGGACCTAATCTAGTTGTTATGCGGCGGTATCAATATTCTAAGTTTAACATTTCTTTCTTTTGCTGCTTGTATAGCCAAAGGTATAGCACCCAGCTTATCTTGTCTTATGAAAGCATTGGTAGTAGGAAATATCCATAATATTTCTTCTGTAGCAGATTTAACAATATTCAGATATAGATCCTGTGCTCTTGCAGAGCTTGGAATAACTTCAATGTCTGCTAAGTCAACCCCTACCTCAATCTCTCTTATTCTATCTGTAGCATCAGCACCGTTCTTCCATAGCTCCTCAAAGACAGAATTATAGTGGTTAACGTAGGCTGGTTCATTACTAATTAAAAGATGCTCCATTAGTTTACCTCCTTCCATCTTGTCTATAGCCGCATAGAAGTTTCTGCTATCAACAACAAAGTTCATCGGTGTTACATTTTTAATGTGCCTTATCTATACTCCTGCATTTAGAAAAATTTTAACCAAATCTATGCTATCTTTATCGATTGAGATAACTTCATATTTAAAATTCTACTTGAATGCAAAGCAACAACATACAGAGTAGCAGAGAACACTTGGAACTTGCAGGTCTCATAACCCATGGGACAAGATAAGATGAAGATATACAATGTAGATCACAAGTCAGGCATCAAGTTTCCGAAATCTATCATCTCTACGATTAGCAACCATTTTTTAGTATGTATCTCAACTGAACATGAAGGATCGCAAGTTGAGCAGACCTAATAAGAGAATCGTTATATTAGGAGCAGGTTACGGTGGAATATTTTTTGCTACCAATGTTGCCAGGCATATAAAGGAGAAAACATGGGAAGTAATACTTGTTGATAGAAATCCTTATCATCAATTACTTCAAGAGATTCATTTAGTAGCTGCCGGCTTTAGAACAGCAAATGATGTAAAAATACCAATTATAACACTAATAGCTGGAATGAACATAAAATTCATTCAATCTGCCGTAAAACAGATAAGACCAGATACAAATCTAGTTGTTTTAGAATCGACTAAAATTCACTATGATGTTCTTATTGTTTGTTTGGGTGCTTCTACAAAGTATTTTAATATTAAAGGAGCAGAAGAAAATAGTTTACCATTACGTTCTATTAGTGATGCATCGTTGATTTATGATAGCATAAGTTCAATTGTCAATTCAGACAAGGAACAAAGTATTGTAATAGTTGGAGGAGGAGCTACAGGTGTAAGTCTTGGAGGTGTACTATCCGACTTCATAAATGAGAGCAAAAAATCAGATTCCATTTCTGTAACAATTATCGAAGCACTGCCAACCATTCTTTCAGGATGGGATGAACGCTTGGTAAAGAAAGTAGAAGAATTATTACGTGAAAAAGGAATAAGGATAATTACAAGCTCTCCAGTTGATAGAGTTGAAAATGCTGATGGTGACGGCAGTGATATTTGTCTTAGTGGTGATGGTAAATCAAAGATTCATTCATCTCTTACCATTTGGACTGCAGGAATTAAAGGATATGATATACCAATAAATCCAGAAGTTGAAAAAACTAGAGATGGCAGAATAATTGTAAATGAGTTCTGTCAGATTGATCGTTATCCGAACGTTTTTTCTATAGGTGACATAGCTGCAGTTAGAGATGAGAATGGGAAGTTATACCCACCTTTAGCTCAGATTGCAGTTAGAGAAGCAAAATACCTTTCGAATCTTATACCAAAACACTTTGTTGCTAATGGTGATACTGATGCACCTCCTTTATCAACTGATGAAAAATTTGAATATACTATCAAGGTACAATTAATCTCTTTAGGAAATGATGATTACGTTGGATTTTTTAATAATCATGTGATAAGTGGCGACCTGGCAAGATTGGTGGAAGAATTTTCAATGGATGCATATATCAAAACGCTCAAGAGCGGCGGTAGAGATATCATGAATACGAGTTTATATGGAGATGACATATTTTCCCACCTAGTATCTGGAATAACTTTTGCACGTTTTACTTTTGTAAAATGGTTAAAAAACATAGATAGTATATAGGAGGTTGATTCAAATCGCTCCTTTATAGCCAGTCATCACAGCACGAACAACTCACTGGTAGATACAGTAGTAGATACAGTAGTGCACTACAGATAACAGCTATTTATCACAATTTAATAACAGCAGTAGTACTACTAATAATTCCGGAAGCAGTACAGATAACAGTCATTGCTATTGAATATAAGCAAGGAAACCAAAATAATGGATTTGATTAGCACCACGTCAACATGAAACACCACTGCTATAATCGATAGAGCAGTATTTCTTGTTGTCATTTATACATTCCATACATAGATTCAGATTCAGTATCTTTATATTTCTATTTTATCAAAAGTATACAATTATTCTACTAGTAGTGTGCTATCTATTCTATTCTATGATCCCATCATACCAGGAATTTTCCATGGTATTCTATAAGCCTTGGTGATACTCAAACCATGATCAGCTGTAACTGTAACTGATCGAAGTGGAGAATTTTCTGGAGGCGAAAGCAAGACTTTTTCACCTGGCGAAAGTAAGGCCAACTTTTCAATGGCACGGGTAGTACTATTACCGCCATAATTAACCGCAATATTTGTTACAGGCAATTTGCCAGTATTTGTGAGGGTTACTCTTGCAGTACTAAATAGGTTCTGATTGTCCTTTATTGGATCAATGTCTATGGCATAATCTTTTGTAGATATGGCAAAAACGGAGAATAATCACAGAACACTAACTACCAATATCGATGCACCGCCAATAGAAGCAAATATGAGACTACGCTGCATAACAACTCTTAATATATACATAAAGATATTTGATACTTTTGGTGCATCCATCTAAATATGCCTTTAATATACTTTAAAATTCATCATAAAATATTCAAATTTGTGATTTCTTTGATTTACATCAATTTCAATCATCTAGTCATTGTAAAAATCTAATATAAATACAAATAGCGCAGCACACTTTGCGATGGTTCATATGACAACAATAATAGTTTTCAATACCTTATAAACAACAATAACATTCAACCAGCTATTAAGACAAGAAAGAATTCCAAGGTTGGACCAATCAACTGTAAAGCTATAGATAGATCAGTTATCAAACAACAACAAAATTTTAAAAAATGGAAGAATAGCCTTCTACGGACATGGATGGATGGAT
>DATDFS010000307.1:0-19599 GCA_036522495.1 Nitrososphaeraceae archaeon
GTGTCGAAAGAATTAGTAAAATTAAACGAAGAACAAGCATAAAGCCATTGGGAGCGAAATCTTCTTCAGCAGTAGAAAGTGCATCTAAAATTATTGAAATAGAAAGGATAATAATGCATGATGGTTTTGCTTATTATTTTCCAACTAGCTAGCTAGCCTCTGACCTAAAAGGTTTAATTTCCTTTGGGAAATTATGTTCTTCTTCAACCAATGACAACCATGTTTGTAACTTGTAACTGCTTTTAATTTGATTGTACATACCAATAATCACATGAATGATTCGACAACAAGACATGAAGCAACTTGATTGGATGTGTTCCCATTATGTTAAATCGTCGTCATCCACAATACCTCTATATTTCATTACATCTTTCAGTACTCCTCTAACTCCCAAGGTCGTGCAGACAATAACTACAATAGTACCATAGTTCACGTGTGAAGTTTCGTCGCATTGCAAGATAACGAAACAGTAATTACTATTCAAAAGACTAAAGGAGGCTCTTGGGGTTTCGGTCATAGAAAATAAAGAGCATAAATCAAATTAAAGTGGAATGTGTCATCTCTTTCAGTGATGTCCTGCATTTCCATACCCTTATGGCTTTATCGCGACGGCGTAAGTAAATCATACTCTAAATTAAAATCGGCTTGCACACTTTTTGTTTCTCCTGTAAGAGATGGGAGACATAGGCAATGTTATTGCGATTGATATGGACTCGATTACTCTAATACTGGGAGTACATGATTTAAAATACCAAAGTCATCCGTATCGGATTTAATGGAAATGAAATCTTTTTGAATATAACTCAAACAGAAAGCATATGTGTTCTAACCCTATCAAGTTCGGTGGGAGATGCAATCATTAAGCGGGGACAATGGGATGCAATATAAAGTCCAATTAATGATATTGAATCAACCATACATATAATATACTGTACTTTGCTGCTCCTCTTGTCTATAATTATCCATAATTCTATCAGCACACAGACATATCAGCAGTCAAAACAAAGGTAACTCAATTTCTTTATAGATTCATTAGTTGATTTGCCTGCGGTTGAGTTCACTCGCAGTCACAGATGGTTGAGTCTTTTTGTTTTTATGCATAATAGTGCTATCAATCCAATACTAAATTTACCAACTTAAGGAGACGAAAGGAGTTAACAGAAAGAAGAGTTACCAGGGCCATGTAGTTGTTTCCCAATTAGCTAATATCCAAGATGAAAGTAGGGTTGACTCTGTAGGAAATAGCAAAAATATTGCAATACTGTAAGACGTTCGTCGTAGTATTATCTGCCAATGACGCTAAACCTATTTGGATTATATTTTTATATGTTCCATGCATCTTCCACATTACGTCATACTTTTTTAATTTCTTTTCTTTTTCTTATCATAATGAGAAAACTTATTACGGCTATAGCTCCAGCTATTCCCACTAGTCCCGCAGGAAGAATCAATGGATTAATGTTATTCGTATTGATAACACCAAAGGGTTGAATGGGAACAGGCACCTTGAAGGAAGCTAAAATAGAAGCATCCTTTGAATATATTCTAGAGATCACTTGATACAGCCCCGTGTCAGGAAATAGATAATTTACAGAAAAACTACCATTAGGAGCAGTTATGTTAGTAAACTTAAAAGATCTTTCTTGTCCGCCGCTGTTAGTCACTATAACAACCCTTGCAACAAGGTTTCTCAAAGGGGTGCCAGTTTGTGAATTCTGGATGTTGAACTTCAACTGAGTAGGTGTATCGATTATAGGTGTTTGTGGTAAATATGTAAATTGGACCTTGACATTGTTTTCTCGATCTACCCATGATTGGGTCCCATTACCAGTATTAGTTTGTCCAAAAGCAGGACTATTCGAATATAAAATAACAGTAGCAATAATCACAAATGTCGCCACGACTAATAATGATAGAAATGAAATAGAAGAAGAATATACCGAAATATGCAAGCTCATTATTGTTACCGCTACCACCATTATTTGCCTGAAGACATTGATCCCATTGAACCTGAAGACATTGATCCCGGTTGCAAAGTAAACTTCATTAATCCTGCAGATGCCTGCCCATTTTTGTTCACCTGATCTGCGAGCTGAATTACAGTATTCTTTGGCAACATAACATGGATTACATCCTTATCAGGTTTCGTATTATCTACCATAACGTCCTTTGAAATATCTATGCCGTTGACCTTTCCACTGTAAGCTCCCTTAGTAGTAAAGGCATTTGGTTTGGGCACAGTGATCTCTTCATGAACAAAAATGCTAGATTTATTTAATCTGCTCAGATTCCAGTTGAAGGGCATATCAAACTTCATCTGCATATTTTTGCTGTCAAATGCAATATCTGTTAATTTATCGTAGTAAGATATGATCTTAATCGGGATCTGTTCACCTCCTATACTTATCTGCTTATTTTCGGTATTCCCAATACTCAGCCAACTATCATAGATCGGTTCTTGATTATCCGGCAGCAATGTAATGTCAGAATCTACAGTAGCTATCCTTACTATAAAATGATACAATCCACCACTTAAAAAGATTGGACCTGACGCAATTATAGGACTTGCTCCACTTCCAATCCAGGTACCCAATATAGGATCCTGCAGTCCAGTTATGGATACCTTGGTTGCATTGCTTGGGTTTATTTCAATTCTTAAATCACCGTTATGGTCATGGAACATATCAGCAAGTAATCTCTTACCGTCTTTCTCTACAATAATATAATATGTTACATGACTAACCGATTGGTTCGTATTTGAGTCAAACAATCTAAATTCAATAACAGGTTTCTGGCCTTTTTGCAGGGTCTCCGATGTAACAACAGGTGGTGTCATTTTGATAAGTAAGTCTGCTTTTCTGTTTCCTAATGAAGCAGTTAGTTGTTCTTGACTTAAACCATCTCCAAAAGCTGTCTTTGTCCAGACTGATACCAAGATTGTTGAAAAAATTGTTGCAGTTACGATAATAATTGAAACCGAGTAGGCAAAAACTCGTCTGGATAGCGTATGCATAATATAATACCGTTGCATATTTGCTCTAATAATACTTTCCTAGTACACCCGTAGAACATACTACAAAATATAGCTATAAACACTACTTCAATCACAATTAAATATCAATTAACAAAGTCATTTATGTTAGCCCAATCACGTGTTTGGTATACCAGACGTTTTTAAATGCGTTTTTAAATGTTAACCTGTTAGTTGCATTACAAAAGGAAATCCGGTTCGAGCGTATTCCATGTCAATGTGTCAATTTACTTGGAAAATTATTAAGATATAACTTAAAGAGTTAGAATGAAAATGTATTGTTGGTGCTTGTTTAATAATCAGACTGTTCGAGACATTGCCATAGGTAATAATTTTACTAGGTAAGGGAAATTGAATAATGACTTGTAAAGGCATATGTATACGTCATAAAGCAGCAAAACCATCTAGTTCTAGTCGATACGGTAGCGGAGAGACGCAGTCAGATATGTGAGATATTCATGAGATGGGATGGATTATGGTGCCCTTGTTGCGGATATAGATTAAGGACAAAACCAAGAAACCAAGAGTTCAAAGCAAAGCTAAGAACACGAGATTCATTAAAAAGAGCTCAAGAATCAAGAATAGCAATTTTATGAAAATTCAATATCCATAACACATCTAGGACAAGAAATAACAACACCGGTGACTAATTATTTAATATACTGTGGAAGAGTAATATTGTTACATAAATGACCATAATACAACAATGTCAAAACTGCGAAAAAGAAGGCAACAAGAATATCTATTGTACCAATTGTATTAAATCGGCCGACTACTTTGATATCTACAAATATGAGAATGAATATGACAGATTTAGTAGGGGTAATATGATAGGTAGGATAAAAGCTTACACCTGGCATGATGCCATAGAATACACTAAGAGTAACTTTTTTCATAATCAGAGCAAGAATTTTAATATAAATTGTGAGAAAGACTTTGCATATGTGGAAGAAAAAAATACCGAATCTACGGCTATGGAAAATAACGGAAAAGAAAACCTGCTAGGATATAAACTATACTTAAATAAAGAAGGAGAGAAATCAGAATCTTCTTCAATTAAAGATGAAAATCTTTGGGATTTGACTGTCGCCACTGCTACTAATAATAATTTCGTCGCTGTGCTTAATGCCTCTAATAAAGAGCAACAACAATAGCTGCTATAGAGTCAAGCCAAATCCAAGAAATCAATTGACATCTAATGCTCCTACAATGATAACTAGATCAACCAAAAAACAAGGACAAGAAGAAAATACATTATCAAATAATATGGTAAACAACCAACGATTAATCTCCAAGTCTCCTCGCTTCATTTAGTCTCTAGATAACTTTCTTTAATGGAGTTTCAGCCCGCTGCTAAATACTTCAACTCAAATTCTTGATTTCTCCAATATGTGCTCCCTTTCCTGCCCTCCAGAAAATACATACCGCAGCAGCGACATAAAAAATTAACCGAAAGGTACATTGCGGAGACTATACAAATGAATATCTGTTGGAGGATCTAACAGACGACTGTTGGGCTATTCAGACTGTGGTCTAACTTCTTCTTTTCTTTTTGTAGATCTATCTAATAGTACGCACGATATCACATTCTTTGACCATCCCAGTTCTTCGTCATAAGCATTTTGTATTTTGCGGGTGAGTTTTTTCTTATCTGTTGTAAATTCTCGCTCAAATATGACTAAATAATATCGCCCGGCTATGATTCTTTAATCTATGATTCTTTAATGTATACCTATATCATTGTAGACTAGAATTGGAAAAGACGGGTGCTGAAGTATTCCACTTTGAATTGTAATCATTAATATTTGCTTCCCTTACTTTTTCCGGTATTACATAAACAGCAGTCACAATCACTAAATGATTGTTAACATGGATTTCTATAATGAAAACACTCCAAACAGATGTTTTCTGTATGCTTATCAAGCCAACATTAAAGGGACGGAATCCCCACAAACTATAATATCATCCCTATTAATGCTAAGCATTAATTATATCCTTGGAGATGTACAAGACATGATTAGTAATGGCTACGGCTTCAAATCGTAGAAATCCTCCTTCTAAGGAACATCGTTGTAGTATATGTGGCAGAACTTTCGATAGCATCGAAACATTAAATTCTCATAAGAGAATGGAACACAGTCAGAATAGCCAAGCACCTGCAGGAGTAGGCTAAATAGTTTAGCCTAAGTAAATTAGTTTATGCAGCCAATTCAGATTAAATACTATTACTTAGAATGACAATTATCTCCTCATGAGGTTCAGAGGAGTCTAAATATACACAAAGGTATTTGTCTTTGCTTTTGGTCAGCGGAGTGATAGCTATTTTCACATTATCGTTGATTTCAGTCAAGTCAAAATGAATACGTTCTGCTTTTTCGTCTTTGCCTAGATAATAATGCTCTCCCAATCCAGACCCTCTTCTTTCTCCCCTTTTTGTTATAATAGGCATCAAGTGGTCCAAGTAAAAAAGATAGCTCAATAAACAACAGTCACCTATCCTGTAGTTAGGCCTTGAAGTTGTCTGAATATTTTTTCTATATTGACTGACAATAAGTTTTGCATTGTTATCAACTACTGCAGCAAACTTTACAGCTTTACTAGCAGATAGAGCTGTCAAGCATATTTCATGAAGGAAGTCTCGTTCTTCCATCCGAGATTATTTTTAGTATGAATATAATATTAACCATTTGGCAATATCATTATGTAAAAGTGTAGGATTGAATCTAGTTTTAAGGGAAAAAAGTGATAATATTTAAAAATATAAAAATATATAATGCTTTATTGCACAACTAAGCAAACTGCCATTATCCTAAACAACTATCCATAATGAAGTTTAAATAGCAAACTGTTATATTTTATTTTAGGTAATAAATTTTACCAAGGAATGGAATTAAATGACTTGTAAAGGTATATGTATACGGCATAAAGCACAAAAACCAGTTGGTTCGGGTCGCTATGCTAGCGGACAGAGACGCTGTCAGATATGTGAGATATTTATAAAATGGGATGGATTATGGTGCCCTTGTTGCGGTTATAGACTTAGAACAAGACCGAGAAATCTAAAATATAAAGCAAAACTTAGAGCACGAGAGTCAATAAAAATGGCTCAGGAGTCTAGAATATTATCTGCATATCGGAAATAGGTGTGCGGCTCAGAAAAACATACAGCAAATCAGCGAATAACTCGAACCAGATAGAGATAAGGACATAGTATATAAAGCACTAATGTGCATTTTTTTGACGCCGCTTTTCGACGTTTTGATTGGTTATAATTTTTTTTACCAAAGACGAAATGTAGCTAAGACAATTGATTTATCAAAACAACTTTCGAATATAATTAGATACTAATATAATAAATTCGTTAATACTGATGATAAGATGAAATAGGTCAATATATTTTATATCCTACAGATATTAAAGACCTCCGTAAGTTCATCTAAGGAAAAGGTAAAACAAATGGAATATTATTATTATTTTTATTTTTATCTGTCTGAGTGTCGTGATTTGAATTTGTCTTCGTGTCACAGCTAAATTAGAAAATAAGGGATCAGGCTGACGATTAGCTCCTGATGTTTATCTACGCATTTGGTAGTACAATGTTCCGCTGCAGCCTATACTTATTGCATAGATAATGATGACGAGGTTGTTGTATAGGACGCTCCAAATACTGCTACTGAAAACCAGCAGATACTAATCATTACCGAAAGTAATGTCATTCTTAAGCCACAAACTTACCTACACAAATGGCATTTGATAGTCATTTTATGATGTGCTGATATTGATATAATTATACATATATTTGATATGATTGTTCATGCAGCTAAATCCTAACAATAATGCTTTTATATATGAGTTCTTGTGCTGGGAATCTATCTTCCTTCCATTCTGGCCCTTGCTTTACAAGCAAAAACTGCTGCATTTAATTTCTGCATCATTATTGAATGAGACAGGTTTTTGCGCTTTGGATGCTTGTTTAAATTGATTAACAAAAATGGACTCGCTAATAAGAATGGTATTCTGCTTTATGAAGTTTCAAATCTTTAAGATTTGCAAACGATATTTGACATTTTCCGCATTTCCACGGAAGATTTGTCTTTGCTTCTTGTTCAGACACAGTAAGGTAACTAGATCCTCCAGTTTTATATTTGATGGTTTGAGTAGATTCTACATTTTCGTCTTCCTCCGTAGCTTTGAAAATACCACTTGTCTGCAACTGGTTAAGCTGACTATATACGTGTAGGAAATGAATCCCTTTCTCTGTAATTGTATAAAAGCGATCTTCTTTCTGATACTCTATCAAGTCTTTTACCAATAAAGTCGACAAATATCCTTTTAATTGTGCATAAGATAAAAACGCCTCATACATTATTCTTGTTTGTGTTGCTCTACTACTATTATTATTGATTGCTTCCAAAATAAGAGCAATTATTTCTGTTTCAGTTCGGTGTTTCATGTTATAATTCTGCCTCTAAATGATGACATACCATAATACCCCTAAATAATCCCAGATAATGACATATCATAGTTAATAGAAAGATTAAATCTTAATAATAATAACCTATCGATACATGATATTATTATATAGATACATACTAAAGGTTCCTTCCTAGCCAATATTAGCGAAATATGAATTAAAGAAATGATCTGACGATATGTATATACAACGGCGATATACACAGATTACGGCTAATACGTTTTTACGAATTCGAATTAGGGCGGGCAATTTCTCTTGGAGGCACTATTTGTAGAACTGTTAATGGAACACGTCAAAAACACCTTCAAAATAGATCCCCTACAAATAAAGTGGATCTCAGAAAGCAGCACGGATTGTGTTGCTATCAGTGTTACTCTATCAAATCATTGTTTGTTATAATTGCAAGACCCGCAAAGGACGTCCTAAAGCAATCAAATACATGTTGTGAAGTTAAATCAACAACAGACTCCATGAAAATTGTGTAATCAAATTATCATTATGTCCATCCCATCCTCAAATAGTTACAAAGAATTAACAGGTTAGAAACTAGCTACTTCTGTTATTCAGAAATTACAAAGTGAACTGCAGCCCCCGGAGAAATTAGTAGTTCGTTAATTGGTTTTACTGGGGAACTATAGCTGTTTGATTTGCAATACAAGGCTTAATTATTGGGAACGTCAAGATCCTGCTATTATGAATAGACAAAAATTAAGGATTGCCATTTTGGCTGGCATCTTATTAACAGCCACAGCCTTAGCTAGTGGGGTTATGTCTTATGCCAGAGGACAAACAAGTACTAAAAGCACTACTACTGTTGTAAGAGACTCTTCTGCTGTGTTGTTAGATGGCAAAACTATTCCAGCAATGGATTACATACATCTGTATGATACTACACCATACAAGATTATGAGCGGCCATGTAGCTGCAAAGTTACCATGCGATACAAATTCCGTGACTCCATTAAAAATGCTTGTAGGACAGGCACCAAATCTTAAACCCGCATCACTAGCATTAATTAAGGAATTGTCTAAGCCTGGCAGCATGTGTCTTTACCATTACGATATACCCAAGGAGGCGCTGTTACTACCGATCTAGCGTTGCAGAATCCAACGAAGAGCCCAATAAAACTACCTGACACAAGTACCGTTGTTATAGGTGTAAACGAAATCATGCCATTGGCAGGACAAAGCAGCATGATTATGGGCAATACAACAAAATAATAATAATCCAATCCCCCTTTTTTTTGGAATCACGTATATTATATTTCCTAGAACATCCCAACTCTCAGCTATGAGTCATAGACATTCCATTCATGCTCATAGTATTGTTATTATTATTTTGCTCTGATTTTTCTACCGTCTGAATTCCAGTGCCACGTATTAGGGTGCCAAACATTTCATTGGAACTTGCAAAATGTCTACCGGTTTTATTTGTATCAATCGTTACACCAAGTACATGGTGCTTTCCCATCAAATGAACCATAATTGGAATATGCTTGTACTTTAAAACGCTATTAGTATAGATATCTCCAATTCCTGGTATAATGACATCGCCGCCCGCTATTATCACATTATTTGATGCAAAATTTTTAATTGAGTGTTCATGGGATAAACTTCCATCAGGTTTTACCATAGTAAAGTTGGCTGTAAAATCAGCTTTAGCTGCGTTAATGCTGTTTTTATCCGCATTAGCGCTGTTGATATTAGTTGTAGAATTGAATATTTCCAAATGCCATAAACCGCCCTCTATCCAGGTCACAGAGCCATTTTCCATCTGATTATTTGCAAAATGACCGGTAGCTTCAACAACTTTGACTTGCTTCTGCTTATCCCCGGATAGCATTAATGCTTCTGAATAAGCGTTTGGAAAAGGTCCTGCAAAAAGAAGGATACCAACAAAGGCAGGCATTAATGAAATTGCAATAGTTGCGGCTGATGGTTTTGTAATCAAGTTCTGATTCGAATCATAACCATCTGCTGGAATATAAAAATCAACGCATGAAACTATGTCTAAATTAATCCCTGTTTGAGTCTAGCAATTGATCGCCTAGTGGCTTGTCTCTTCGTTTGTCAGCAGAGTTTTCAACGAGACATTGTAAATACGGTACGGCTTTATTACAATAGATATAACGTTTAATTGCGGTTCTTCTTTGATCTAAATCTGTCGAAAGGAACGCATGTCTCATCTCCAAAGAAAGTGCTATCTGATTTAGATTTTATTACTTTTGGAATTCTGCCACGGGTTGGCAACAACGACAACAGCAGTATATAATATTCTAGATATCCCACGTAGTGAGATTCTAAGCGCTCAAACCCAAGGGCATCGAGATGATAATGCTACAGGAGATAACGAGAACTACGTATTAGTTGCTTGCTTGCTTTATCTCACGAATTGTCCTCTTCACCTTCCTATAATCCAACATTATGAAACTGGGGAGGTGCAACTTCTTGTTAAAGGTACTGGAGCCTAAAGGCTATTGTTTTACAAGGACGGCATTTACAGTACCATCTTGTCCTGGTCTTGAAATTACTCTTGCAGCTCCTGCATTAGTTTCAAGCAATGCACCTTTGCTGATTACTCCTCTTCTTTCATAATCCTTATTTGCAGAGTTCTTTGTTACCTCCAATATCTTTGACTTTACCACCTTCTTTGAAGCTGGATCTGCCACATTTGCAAATTCAACTGTCTTAAAGGCAGACTTTACGTTATTGCCTCGCACACGCCTTGTCACGACAGCCATCGTTCCCACGACAGCTTCATGTGGATACCTATCCATTTCAAACTTCCTTCTGTCCCTCATAGCAACTTTGCGACCACCTGTGAATTTGCGTCCAGCCAAGTTCTCAATTGACTTTCGCATAACAGCTGATGTAGTATTTTACTTTATTTAAGACTTTTCTAAGAAGAATCATTCTGAAGCGTTTTTATTGTCCTTGTTTTGTTATCTCTTTTATTGTCCGTCATTGCTACGAGTTTGTTTTTCATAGAATTCAGATCAGTTACACCAAAATAGTCTTGGAATTTCTTTGTTATCTTGTATACTTTTAGTCTCCCCAAGTTTTCATGCTCTATAAAAGCTGTACTCTCTAATTCTTTAAGATGAGTATAAACCTGTGTCCCTCGAATCTGGACTAGACGCCTTGAAGTGACGGGTTGTTCATATGCGATATACGATAATGTCTTCAACGCGGCTGAAGCGATTACGGGTTGTTGTGCAAATCTTCTCATGATGGGTGTGTAGGCAGGTTTGAGCTGGAACACATAAGTTCCATCTTCAAGATGTGTAATCTCAATAGCCTTGAACATGGAGTTTGTCTTTTTAACCAAATCAGTGAGAATTTTCATTGTTTTTTGTTTCGAATTTGTTCCCGATGCTCTTATGAGTTCATCGACTGACAAAGGCCTGCCTGCAGAATATAATGCAGCCTCAATTCTGGCAGTAATTTCCTCCTCAGGAAGGGGTACTACTCGCAACTTGTGAGCGATATCGAATTAGATGATTATTTATTGCTTGTGTTGCTATCTATCGTCTTGTGATCTTTACATCTTCTAAAGATTCAATTTCTTCTAAATTCACTCTCCCCTTCATGGCCAGATAAAGCATGGCTATAAAACACCTTACAACTTCAATAGGCTCCATTTTTGCTACGAGTATTTTGAACATGACCACTCCATCTGCATTTACAATATCGAAAATCATATCTTCGTATCCTTGCAATATGTGTTCAAATTTTACTAAATACTGATCAAAATTAAAGGTCTCGACAGGTTCCAACTGTAATTGTTTCTTTTTTTGTCTAGGATTTGCTAATTCAGAGATCATATTTTCAAGCACGCTGAGCAGATCTTCTAAAGATACTGGATATGTTGACTCAATTCTAAAGGGGAGTTCAACAGCATTAAGATCTGGTATCGGTTGTTTCAACCGATGATCATCGTCTAGTCCTCTTCTCTGCATGGCAATTTTCTCTAACCTAAATATACTTTCAACTTTAAGACGATATATGATGGACGAAGACAATGCGGCAATACCACATATTCGCAGGTCTTTCTTTCCTGTGGTATCGAGGAGCTTGAGAAGCATTTCAAGTAGCATTGTAACGTTAATATCCCATACATCTTTCTTAGCGGTAAGAAGTGAAGGATTGAACAGTAAATTTAATGGTGGTTCAGCAATCATCTTCTTAGAATCAACCGACGAGGCATCATCATCAAAATGATGATTATCATCGTTCTTTGACATTATTTAAAGGCAATTTAAGGCCTATTTATAATGTTCTGATAAGTAGAAATACCTATACTTTACTGGGGCGACATTATCAGGGTGGATTTTTTTACGTTCGGGTTAGCCTTCATTAATTTCTCTCCTTTTAAACTACTTGGGTTTGCATACGATATACAAATAAGTCCCTTCTTACCCAAACATTCCTGATAAATGAAAAAAGAGTTTATAGTTGCAAGGATTGAAGGATCGCAGGATGGAAGCCCTTTTGTTTACGTTACATTTAATGATCCCAAAGATTACAAACCATCGGAAAGACAGCAAAACCCTTTTAATCCTAATGCAACGGGATTTTCTTCTCTAGATGATTTTGTAAAGAATATGCCTAAGGTAATGTCGAACATATCAGGGATGATGGGTGGTGGTGGATTAACTGATGCGCCAACGATGAAAATGAGCATAATGGAGTATCAAGATATGGGAATTAAAGTAGGAGACAAAGCCGTGATCGAAATTCAGAAATCAGATCATGGTAGGGTACAAGCATAAAACAGAATTCAACGTCTGCCATATCTGCCCATATATATCCATACATATTATCATAAACAAAACACCTGGGCTCGACAATGATGTAAAGCATTTTAGTTTCAAGTGTTTTCTATGGTGATGTCCTGTTTCTTGCATAAATTCTTAACCAGCTCACGTTTTAATTTTATTATTGTAATTCATGTCTATCTTGTATGTGACAATTCTTATTTTATCAGTCGCATCAATTATCTCACTGGCAATTTATGAACAATGATTAATTTAAATACAATACTAACGCTATGTTATGCGGTTGGAACAGCAGAAGAAGAAAGTTCATGTCGACGTCAAGTTTCCTCTAATATTTATTCACACGCCTTTCGGTTTAACCTTTTTTGACATGGTAGCAAAAACTAAGGCAGCCAGGATTTATGCTAAATTCAATACCTACCTTATGCCATTGATCACCGCCTTTGCAATATTTTTAATAGTTGGCTCTTTGATGGTCATGTTTTCGAACGGAGCTGCTCGAGATACTGTCCGTAGCGTGGGTCCACGGGCTAACTTACTCATTCCAATTTTGAATCCTTTTTTTCCTGTGACTTATGGTTTGATAGCTCTAATCATCACTCTCGTTGTTCATGAAGCGGGTCATGGAATTGTAGCCCGAGTACACAAGATCAAGGTAGAATCTACCGGAATCCTCCTATTCCTAGGGATACCAGTTGGCGCATTTGTAAATATTGAACAGGAATTGTTAGCAAAAGCGTCTCTGAAACAAAAGAGTGGAATTTTGACTGCAGGAGCCCTGAATAATATGATATTGGCAGCCATTTCTTTGGTCGCACTTTATTTTGTCGTATCGACTCTCACCCCCATAGCAACTTCAGGCGAACCCCAGACAGGAGTTGTGGTCGCGGGTATAAACGACGGTTCACTTGCTAATAAGATAGGTTTATCGAAAGGATCCATTATCCAAACTATAGCGGGACAGAAAGTACATGGTGTTGAGGATTTGGGTAATCTTCTTCGAGCAAATTTAGGTCAAACCATACAAATAACATGGCAGGATACAACAGGCCAGAAAATAACCCGTTCTATAAGTCTGCCATCATTCGGAGTGGGAGCAAATAAAGGAATTCTGGGTATTTATATAACAGATCTAGCACCCAATCCTTCCTCAGTATTACAGAGATACAAGGCCGCTTTTACTTCAAATCCGATAGCATTACTCACGCCTCCGACGCTAGGTCCAGGCATGGTTGTAGTTCCATATTCAGATCTAATGGCTCCGAAATACGAGTCAAACATACTAGGCTCATCTTTTCCCATAGTTGCAAATCTACTATTCTGGATATGGTTCATCAACTTCAATGTTGGAATATTCAACGCCCTTCCAATTACGTTTCTCGATGGAGGGTCATGGTATAGTTCTGTGATCGAAAGCAGAACACAAAAATCAAAGGCAAGCATGGTTAAGAATGCATCTCTTTTATTATCACTTGTTTTTATCGGACTAGTAATTATGTCGATCACACTACCCTACTTCATCAGATAACAATATGAGTTAACTATGAACATCATGATATATTCTTCTTCTTCCACCATCTATAATCAAGTAGTACCAGTTTGATAAAAAAACACGATAGTGCAGATATTAAGTAGCTCGTTAAAGCTACAAAAAATATATTAATGGATAAATCTAATTGTAAGATGGCTTATAGCCGGTCCAATGCATCATGTTTTTGCCTCTAGGACGATACTTTGTTGCAAAGATTGAGGCAGAAAGCCTACCGGAATAGCTGGAATAAGAACAAATGTGGAAGAAAATCAAGAGTTAACAAATAAATTTAACAAGGTCAGGAACGAGAGGGCGGCAGCTAGTGATGGCTTGAAAAAAACAAGCAAATCTGAAACAGAAGAGCCCATATCAGAAGCGCCAGGCAAACACGGAAAAGAAGAACAACTAACCTCAAGATTAAAGACAGACGATAATGAAGGTGGCATAGCGAAAATTATTTTACAATCCATTCCACCAGAATCTCGCATTACATCAGCAAGGTTCGAGGGTCCCAATATTGCGTTATATACAAAGAATCCGAAATTTTCACTTACAGAACTAACTTATCATTTATCCTCACTTTCTAAAACCCTGAAAAAGAGATTTGTTATACGTACTGATCCGTCTATACGTTTACCAGAAGACCAAACGAGATCGGTGGTTGTCAAACTACTCCCAAAAGATGTCCTAGTTTCCGCTGTATTCTGTGATGAGGCTACTGGCGAGGTTATTTTAGAAGTCAACCACCCTGAAGTCATAAATTCCGCTATGGTAATCCAAATCGCGCAGTCCACTGGCTGGATTCCTCATACTAGACGCTCTCCACATATCCCATCTAGCAGCATCAATACTATTCATTCTACATTAAAAAATTCTGCTAAGGAAAGGACAACATTTTTCCAAGAACTTGGTAATAGGATTTTCCGAGCTCCCCTTATAGTAGTCAATAATGGTGCATATGGGAGTTCGGATGGAAACGGATATAATCAACAAAGAGTAATAACCGCAGAACCTAGATCCAGTCCACCGCAACATCAATCATGGCCAATAAACAAAGAAGAGGTTATGCTCTTCTGTCTTGGAGGAGTTAAGCAAGTCGGTAGATCTTGTTTCATTGTCGTAACTCCAGAGAGTAAAGTAATATTAGATTGCGGAATCAATCCTGGAGAAACTTCAGGGTTGGATGCGTATCCTCGACTAGAATGGTTCAACTTTAATTTAGATGAGATTGATGCAGTAATTATTAGCCATGCACACATTGATCATCAAGGCTTTTTACCTACATTGTTTAAGTATGGGTATGATGGTCCGGTTTACTGTACTGAGCCAACGTTACCGTTAATGGTTCTTCTTCAAACGGACTCGGTGAAAATTGCAAAAAATAATGGTACATATCTGCCATATGAGTCAAGAGATGTTAGCGAAGTCATCAAACATTGTATTACATTGCCTTATGGCAAACCAACCGACATCTCCCCGGATATTACCATTACGTTAAACAATGCAGGGCATATTATGGGAAGTGCAACAGTTCACCTTAACATTTCCGGAGCCCACAACATCCTCTACTCTGGTGATTACAAGTATGCAAAAACTCAGCTCCTAGATAGTGCGTCTTCAATATATCCAAGGGTTGAAACAATGATTACAGAGAGCACTTATGGTAATACTAGTGATGTCATGCCAGACCAATCAGTTGTTTATCGAAATTTCACGGAGAGTATCAATAAAACATTAACCGAAGGCGGAAAAGTATTGATTCCCCTTCCTGCCGTCGGAAGAGCACAGGAAATCATGCTTGTCATAGATAAAGAGATGCGGGAAGGACGCCTTATTGAATCGCCTATTTACATTGAAGGAATGATTTCAGAAGCGAGCGCCATACACATGTCTTATGCCCATTACCTAGGCTCCGATGTACGAAAGTCAGTTTCTCAGGGAATTAACCCATTTCAATCAGAATACTTTACTGTAGTAAATGGCTATGGCAAGAGAGACGAAGTTTTCGATGATGAAAATCCATCAATCATTATGGCTACTTCTGGTATGTTAGAGGGCGGTCCTTCGGTAGAGTATTTTAAAGAGATAGCACCATATGAGAAAAATAAGATCATGTTCGTTTCTTACCAGATTAATGGAACTTTGGGAAGACGTGTTTTTGACGGTGTCATGACTGAAATTAGTATGTTAGATAAGAGCGGTAAATTGAAGGTGGTTCCAGTGAGATGCCAAACTCAAAAGATAGACGGCTTCAGCGGACACAGCGATTTCAATCAAATATTAGGCTTTGTATCAAGAATAAGACCAAAACGAGTGCTTGTAAATCATGGCGAAAAATCAAAATCAGACAACGTGGCAAGTGCGATATATTCCAGACTGAAAATAAGATCCAGCGTACCAGATAACAGAGAAATTGTCAGGCTACGATAATTGTTATATTTGTTTCCACAGCCTTTTTAGCCATGTTTGGGTTATAAAAATAAGGACAGAGAGAATTGGCAATAAGATATAGATGTAAGAACTGTAATATTGTACTTAGTGGAGAAGGCGCTTCAAGACATTATCTTGCTAACCCGACTCACAAACTTGAAAAACTCCCGCCACCATTAAAACCTGTTAAAAACACCGAGGCAAGACAACAATAATATAAGTTATTCTCTTATACTTTCGAGAGTTGAAACGACTTGCCAAAGCATAGTCCTGATATGTGACTGCATTTGAGGATTTTGTGTTACTGTATCTAGCATGCTTATAGCATTTGCTGCTCTAACAGAAATGCTGCCACCCTTTTCATCCTTTAAGGTACCAAGTACTTCCTTTACCATGGCCCTAACATTTCTCTGAATATTATTATTCTTAGTTATTATATCTAGCGTGGCTACTGCGCTAGTCAAGCGCTCTTGGTTTTCTTTTCGTTTTAACTCCCTCTTTGTCGAAGTCATATTAACACTCATACACCTGATACTGATGATTGTAAGATTTATGACCAGTGGTTTTTGAATGTTTTTGTTACTATTACCGATATACAATACATATCATAAATCTATCTTATCAGCAGTAGTCATTTCTTCTAAATATTTCGCTCCTTTTTCAGTAAGAGAATATACCATTCCATCCCCATCTTCGGCTTCGTCGCGATACGACGATTTAATGTAACCATTTGTTATTAAATCACGCATCGTTTGCTGTACCAGAAGTTCAAAATAGCCACGATTAATATCATACTTATCATCGTGTTCTGCCTTTTGTGGAATAATCCACATCTTTATCTGACTCAAACTCACTGAATGAGTATGATTTCCTCCATTAGTACCAATATTGAGATTCATCAATTGACTCAGTATCGTCCGTGAAGGTATTTCTTTCTGCATGATCTAATTGTAATGTGATTTTTGTTTAAATTGCTTTCTATATTTTATAAGGCTCAAAAAAGTTTCGTCGCAGACTGCTACAGGGTCAAGGTTAAAATGCAATTCTAGATAAACGTCATGATATTAATAATATTATGATAATAAAATTACAATATAGAGTGATCGATAAGGCGTCAAACATATACATATATTATGTTACAGCCTAAACAAAATACACAGAATGGAAGAAATCCGTTGTAACATATGTGACATAGATATAGACATCAACATGGTAAATGAACACTCATCAGTTTATGTGCACATCTCTAAGAGATCTGAGCTGGAGAGGACCCTTGAAATTACAAGAAGAAATAGTTTGCATAGACATAACAACGATTCCGTTATTTCATACTGGCAAAAAGCTAACGACAATTGATTCTTTTCATTAATTAATTCCCTATACAAAATATCGAAATACACATTCAAAGTCCTTGATCCTTTTAATCCAAAATAAAATCTGTACGGACAGAAAACTACGTTCAACGTTTGATACTCCTTGATATTATCCGTAACCTCATCCATAAATAGAGCCTTTATCAGCTAATATTATTCAACATTCTATTCTAATCTACCAGTTCTTGTTATCTTCATTAGTACTAACTGTTTATACTTGTAGTTAATACGATATCGTATATAATCTCAACTAAAATTTATTTCTTATTCATAAAATTGATTTTTTGATTGGGCTACTTCTTATTCATAAAATCAAAAAGCAGTTTTACAGCAACGCCTATCAGTGTTATTGAAAGTAAGTTTTGTAGTATGTTTTCTTTTACGTAGCGTGAAAGCCTTGCTCCAATCTGTCCACCTATAAAAGCGCCTACTGAAAGAGAGATAGCATGAATATAGTCTGGATGGCCTAGTATAACATGGGTGAACACTCCTGCAAAAGAAGTTATCAATAGTGTTAGCTGCGAGGTCGGTCCAGATATTAGCATTGTCATTCTAAGTAGAATGACCATCAGTGGAACAAAGACTATCCCACCGCCAATACCAAAAAGGCTTGAGATAATTCCTGCGGTAAAGGACCCGACAAAGAACAAGAGATAAAAGAACGTTGATTTTGGCTTTGTGTCAGGTTTTACTTTTAAGACAGAATTTCTATATACAATATACAACCCAGTGAAAATCAAAACGATAGCGAAGTACGCTTTAAAATATTCTAACGAAATTTCACTTGAAAGAAATGCTCCAATAATGGCACCTGGGATAGCTAATGTCGCCATTTTCAGTCCGAGTTTATAATCAATTCGTTTCTGTCTTGAATATTCAACTGTTGAGGAAGCACTAGTAGAAGCTACTGCGATTAGACTTGTGCTAGCTATATTAGCCGGTGTAAATCCCATAAAAGTTAGAGCGGGCGTCATCAGAATACCACCCCCAATACCAATCATAGATCCAATCGTTCCTGCTACCAGACCTATGATGACTAAAATTACGGCGATGTCTAACAATGATATAACAATCCTTTAATGCAATATATGCTAAAGAAACTTTCAACCAATTATTTATTATTTTTCATCTTCAGTTCTAGTCCAGATCCATTATTACTTCTGATTCTGTTATGATAGGGAGCTCCTTTCCCGTCCTTTCATACAAATCTCAAATTCCTTTTCAAAAGTTTCCATGATTGTTCTTAATTAGCGTCTTTTGAACCATAAGTCGAATCATACTCATTAAATAGTGAAGAGAATAAACTGTATAATGCTCGACGACATTAGCCCTTCTCAATAGTGCACTATGTAGAACAGCAGTGACATTTCTTCTATTGGTTACGGTAACTAGATCGTTTAATTCTACGTACAGCTGTAAAAAATATTGACCCTTGGCTGTTGTTATAAAAGTTTGCTCTTTGCCAGGATATTCTAATAACATATCGTTTTCCTTTAACATTATCAGACATTCATTTAACTCCTCATAAGATAAATATGCTAATTTGGTAGGTGTCGTACCATTGACAGCAATTTGCAGAATGAGTGCAATTATCTCTATCCTCACATTATCTCATGAGAGTAATGATAAAATAAAAACGTCGTCGTCAAGTATTCTAGTAAATAACTTTTTCTGTTCTTACGGGAATCATATAAAAGAAAATGATTAGAGCTGTCTATTGCTATAGAAGGAATATTAAGAAATGTGTATGTATAATCTACCAACTTGTTTTCATACCAGATGAAAAAGAGGACATAATAGTTTATACAACCCGAATAGACAGTTCCTATTGGTCTGGCCAGAAAATAGCTTTCAACTTTTCATAGACACAAATACGCACGAGTTCATGTAAACAAGAAGATTTGTACCGACTATATAACTCCTCAGTACCCTTTTTTCTGAATAAATGTTTTGTCAGTGTTTTGCAAATATATTGTCGTAATG
>DATDFS010000308.1:0-14777 GCA_036522495.1 Nitrososphaeraceae archaeon
CTGAAGACTTTGAAGTCGGCATTATGATAGCGATAGGATATCAGGACACACATGATATATTACCAGAAAGTTTAAGACAAAAGGCCTGTATACCCAGAGAAAGAAAATTGCTATCGGAAATTGCATTTCTCGAAGAGTTAGATAATGGAATATCATAACACATACATCTTCTAATACGAAAGGAGTAAACAAAACCGACACTACTAATTTATAATTCGTTAACTATTAGCCAATAGTAATTCAGAATTATATTTATTATTTCCAACCAGCTCTCAAAGGCAAACAATCATTTTCTATGGACGCAACAATGATTGTAATATATAGGTGTTAACATGGACTCCATTATTGAAAATCTAAGGGTTCATGGAAATTTAATCTCTTTCAGCTCGTTAAGAAATCTGCTAATGATTTCTGGGCTGCAAATGATATGCTAGATAGTCAGATAGTTAAAACCTTCATGTAAACCGAACCTGTGTCTTTGCATTCCTAAGACTGGTCTGATCTTACTCTTAATAACCAAGCAACATTGTTCGAGGTACAGCGTGCCTGCCTACCGCTAGCAGGCGATAATAAACCTAACAATCATATGCAAGATATCAACGCATAACATAAGATAGATGAAATAATTTTGTCTTCGCATCGGGTTCATTTAGTTAAAGGACCAGCCGTAGTTTCTTTAGAAGGAATGTGCCAAGTACTAGGAAAAGATGTTGCTAATAGTGAAGTTTCTGTAGATGTTGGCAAGATTTTGCCATTTGAAATTAGTTCTGATTGTAAAATTAATATAAGAGGTGGCGAAAGTTGGCTAGCTTCCAGTTCGACTGCTGGCACATCAATATGGCGGGAGGTTATTCAAAAAATTTTCTATGAAAAAGTTTTTTTAAGAACGATATTAATTGTGGGTGATAGAGATACAGGCAAATCTACTCTTGCAGTATACATTATCAACGAGGCATTGAAAAATGGTTTCAGACCTTGTGTAATAGATGCAGATATAGGTCAAGGAGATATCGCACCGCCTAATGCTGTTGGTGGAGCGGTTATAATGGCGCAGATAACTGACCTACGGGATGTCAATATGCAATTCTTTGAATTTGTGGGAAGTATCAATCCTGCCGGATTCGAAGACGTTATTATAAATGCTATCAAAAACATTATAAATGAAATCAGCACTCTCTGTAACACTTGTATAATTAACACTGATGGTTATATCCGAAACAACGGTATTGATTATAAGGTCAGGATGGCCAAAGAGTTGAGGCCGGATTTAGTCGTGTGTCTTGGGGATGTTTCTGTATATGACACATTCAGAGTAAAATATGTTTCATCCCCTATATTGTATGGAAAATCTCCTAGCAACACCATAAAATCCAGGATTGATCGCCGTCAGAGAAGATTGAATCAATTTCTACGATATGTATCAGAAAGCTGTAGAAGTAAGGTTACTTCTAAAGAGCTGAAAGAGATTAAATTTGTGTATAAAAGAAAAATGTATTGTAGAGTACGGATTGGAAAATATGGCTCTTTACATTTAGTTAACAGAAATGGGAGTCAAATCAACGGGAGAAAGCTTGTTAACATGTTCGTAGCATTGGGATCCAATAAGACTATCTTAGGATTTGGTATCGTACTGAAGGTATCTCGCCACAGAGTATACCTCAAATCAGATGTTAGTGACTTTAGCGAAATTTATCTTAGCAACTCTAGAATAAGTGAAGATAATATATCAGAATTTAGATTAGTTAACTGACTTTTGATAACTAAAAATCTACCTCATTTCTTTTTTCAAAAGATGAGACTTAGGAGAGCAATGACAGGTGTGAAAAGAACACATTCCTGAATTTCTGAATAATATAGTTCACCGATTTAGCAGCTATCAATCAGCCTTAGCTGCTTGGGTGGATCTTCTTTGATTCCTGCGCCCGTGTCATGAGCTCTTGAATGTTTACTAGCTGATTCAAATGACTCATGGCAACAATTCTCTACTTATTATACCACTGATACTTTTATACACAATGTTACAAATACAGTGCAATTCTATCATCTACTACGTTGACGAAAGACACCTGCGATCTATACTGAGATTAAACTTGTGATTTTATTTTTTAAACATATTAATTTCAGATACTTCATAAGCTAATCATAATTGGCTGTTACACACGAAGAACTAAACGGGTATGCAACTTCTAGTGGAACTAAAAAATATGTAGAATATGCAATCCAAAGAGGAAAACCTTCTAGTCACTTTCGCCTTTTTGATGGACTTTACTTATCAAGTATTGGGATGGGGACCTACCTTGGGCAACTGTCTGCAGAAGACGACAAGGCCATGGAAAATGCAGTTTATGAGTCTATTAAATCTGGTGCGGTAAATGTCATAGATACAGCTATCAATTATCGTGCTATGAAATCAGAGAAAAGTATCGGTAAAGCATTATTACGTTTGGAAAGAGATGGTATCATATCAAGAGATGAAGTGTTTATTTGTACTAAAAATGGATACATTACAAACGACGGTGATTATCCATCTATAGATGTAATGGAGTATATGCAAAAAATGTTCATTTCAACTGATATTATTGAGGCACACGACATAAGTTCTGGCTACAATGTTCTCAATCCTAACTACATTGAAAGATGTATTGATAAATCATTAACTAACATGCACATAAGCACTGTAGACTTAGTATATGTTCACAATGCATTTGAAAGTTGGAATGAAGACATTAGCCGAGAGGAATTTATGCATAATCTTAGCAAGGTCTTTGAAGTATATGAAAGATACAGATCAAATAATAAGATCCGCTATTATGGAATGGCAACATGGACCTGTTTTAGAGTACCACAGGATAATAAAGAATATTTATCATTAGAAGAAGTAGTTAAGCTCGCTGAAAAAATTGGCGGCAAGCAACACGGATTCAGATTTATTCAACTCCCATATAACTTGGCTTATAGTGAGGCCTTGTTACTTAAAAGTCAAAATGTGGGCACAGAAAAAAATTTGACGATATTAGAGGCTGCAGATAGATTGAATGTAAAAGTATTCACCAGCATTCCATTGTTTCAAAGTCGACTACTTAAAGCCCAAATTCCCGATTATATGGGATTAACTGATCAGGTAGCAAAATTGGTTCAGGTAATACGTTCGAGTCCTTCAGTCATTGCCCCGCTTATGGGTTATAAGAAACCAGAACATGTTGAACAAGATCTCAAGATTGCAAACATTCCGCCGCTTAATGATGAAGAGTTTAGAGACGCAGTTCAGACACTATTGAAACGAAACTCATAGTCTTAATATGAAACATTGGCGTCAATAGAGTTTAGACTTACTGGCTGACTGACTGACTGCCATTGCGATCGTTATTTTTGGTTACGTTCATGAAAGTAGATTCTACGAGTTCCTGTCCTTCACTTGTTGATCTGTATTCTATCCGAGGAGAAATTTCATTACATCGCTGCCCATCCAATATTCCATCTTTTTCAACTCTTTGTACCTAAGAGATTTAAAGGAGCTAAGAGGAGGATTAAAACAAATACCGCTAAAATGATTATACAATACAACTATGGCCTGAAATTGAGGCTTCTGTTGTTCTGGATGAGGAGGAACAACAGCAATGATAACCTGTACGACACAGAAGTATTATAGTGCTTTTAAATGATGAGATTGAACAAAAGGATTTGAAGCCTATAAATTCAAAGTTGTCGTATTAGGTACTAGAACAACATGAGCCAAAATGTTAAAGGAAATGAGAATATGCAAAACAAACAACAGCAACAATCATCAAGCCAATGGTCCCAAATAATAGGCCAGGTTATGGAAAAATTAACAGGTGCGAATATGTCTACCACAATTAGCTTTAACGATCTTGAAATCGACGTTCCAAAGGCACAAGGGCCTGGCGGTAGAGATTTGGGTGGTGCCAAGTGGAAAATTAACGGAAAAATAGTATGGGCGACAGAGGGACATAAAACAGCAGGCGGTGGAGCATAGAGACAATTTTTCTTCGGTTATTTATTTTTATTATTTTTATTATTATCATTATTTATTCTTGACATCCTTGCTATATCATACTGTTTCTATTATATGGTTCTACTTGTTCAATCAAGCCTCTTTAGTTAATTTTTATGATCAGTAATTCAAGACATCAAGAATATATCACAAGATAGAAAAATAAGACAGTATGTTAGATATGAAATTGATATAACTCATTGTGGTCTATCTGAATTCACATATATGAATAAGGAAATAATGACTGTGTCTGCTATATCTATAATAATTGCTATGATGGGCAGTGGATCGTTTCTCTCCATAGCAATTGGTCAATCTCAAACAACCAATAATAACAATACTACCGGGGCTGCTGGTGCTACAAAAAAAACACTTCCAGTACTTTTGATACATGGTTATGCTTCGGATGCATCAGTATGGACAAAATGGGAGGATTTGCTTAAAAAAGATGGCATTCCGTTCTATCCTATAACGTTCTATAAATCAGATGACAAATGTGGATCTGCTGCAGATCATGCGAAGGAATTGAACACGCAGGTTCAACAGATTCTCAAAAATATGACTGCAGGATCTTCTCCTAAACGAGTAAACATTGTTGGTCATAGCAAGGGAGGATTAGATGCAAGAGTATTCTTATCAAATGACACCTTTGCGAACAGCAAGGCTGTTGCAAATCTAATAATGATTGGAACTCCTAATGCAGGTTCGCCTATAGCACAATCTAGTAATATTTGTGAGCCAGCTGTAGAAGACTTGAAGCCTGGAGCTGCAGATACCAAAGTAGGAATGAATTCAAATACAAAATACTATACAATAGCTGGTGATTGGAATCCTTCTTTAATGTTCAATTGCCCACAAGTGCTTGGAGGAGTTGGATATTCTCAACTTCCAAAACCTAATGATGGATTGGTTCCTGTATCAAGTGTAGAATCACAAGGATATTTCCATAATCTTGGACATACTTCAGACTGTCATTCAAACCTATTAGGTGACACAGAATACGGGTTAGCAAAGCCCATATTACTTGGGGAGCGATAGAGGCCTGGGTTTAAAACGTAGTATATACATATCGATATATTTGTGGGAAAAAACGTCCTAATGTGTTTAATTCAGACGAAGGATACTTTCACCTAGCAAACTTGGATAATCTCTTTCGATTGTCTTTCCATTACCAAGGTGAAAAGAAATGATTATACTGAAAACTTATAGAGGGAATGTCAGACTACCATTGAAGAGATAGACTACTAATATTATTACAGCGTCTCGGTCTTGCCATCAGGGTATTTTATCGTTTATCAAATATAATGTCTTATAACAAATTTTCTAGGCTTATCCAATTAGTCTACTTACTTTTTTGCATAATAAAAATAAAGGAAAGATGTGCAATAAATTAGTTCATATATGTTCTTAAATTCGTCTTTGATCTCGCTCTTCTTGTTCTCTTTCAACGTAAACACTGGCAGTAGTACTACTTGTATTCTTGCTGCCTATTCTAGGAGTAGCAGTAGTATCTCTTGACGTCTGCTCAAATGTTCTCGCGCTATTAACTCCTATTCTAGATAGTTCCTTTGCATTATCTTTTGCTTGCTGTATTGAAGTCTTGAATGCATCCATGTTCGCAAAAATAATGTTATTTACTAATCTAGTTGCTGCTATCATATTGTCAGCAAAATTGCTAACCATATTTGCGTATATTTCTATCAAATATCTTGGAGATATCCAATTTGATGTAAATACCTTATTTGCTTCCTCTATCTGCGGCACCCATGCTGACTGTAGTGAATTGATAATCTGCCTTTGTGAGTCTATGTAATTATCCGCTATTTCCCTTGCGGCCTGAATAGTCTGCTCTTGATAATCATTAACAGTCTGGGTGTAACGTGGAATTTGACTTCTTGCTTCATCAATAGACCTTCTAATATTATCTCTGGTCTGATCTAATGCTCTATTGAGTGATTGTTGCTGTTCTCTTTGCTTTTGTTGTTGATGCTGCTGATACTGATAATGTGGTACTTCGCTAGTTGTAGTGGTCGTTGTTGTCGTTCGTTCTTGTGATGGCGTCTGATTCTGTTGGGATGATGATGATGCAGATGTCACCTTTTCTTTTTGAGTAGTAATGCCTTCCTGACTATTCGTTACTTTATTAGCTGTTGCTTCGCCTCCACCTGTGTCCCTCCTTCCTCCTTCACCTGCTTTTCCAATCATATAGTTAGCGCTTGCTTCACCTCCAGAAGAAGTAGAAGAGCCTTGATTATCTCTATCCTTTTTTTTATTCCCTACACTCATATAGTACTATACTCTATAAGATATTTAACTACTACTGTTAAGAAATTATCTTTTAAGTCGTCTATGATTGCCGTTTTCCTGTGTATTATTTGTTAATAAATCGTACAATAACTTTCCTAATCAAACATGCTTAGTTTTTGTAGTCATTTGTTTTTTAGTGATGCTCCACTAGCCATTGATATATTACTTGATGAACCTATTCACCTGCTTCCTCAAGTCCAAGCTTTGCTCCTTCGTAAAGAATTATTTACTTAGGATTATTTGCTTTTTGTAGACACAAGATGAACAGCTTGGCCATAATATATCATCATCAGTACCATGTATTAGTAGAATAGAGCAATATTGTCTTAAATGAGATACAACGTATACTGCATCATATTTTTGAGTAGAGAGTGACTACTGTCCTAATGATATTGGGAACAACTGCTGCAGTTTCAATAACGACAGCTCCTCCAAAAGAATGTCCAACAAACCCAACTGGCTGAATTCCAGCATGCTCCGAGAACTCTATGCCAGCTATTATATCGATGATAGATTCAAAAAGATGTGTTGGATAACGATAATGTACTCATATAGAGATTTCTCCCATTATTTACAAGTTTCTGACGCATGTGAGGTAAACTTCTTAGCTAGATATCCTAGCCACCACCGATGCCACCAACTCAGATAATAACTGAGGTAAAACATGGTTTTTCTACATTATATATAACAATGCTGGTCATAGACTGAAATTCCCATGATGTGAATCAGTTTGAGTCCCAGGTTGAATGGAAATATGGTGCAGTAAAGTGAATTTGTCGTGTATTTCATAGAAAAAAAGCAGATATTGAATTGTTTTAATCAAGTTATAGTATAGCTTGTTTATATTATTGCCCCTAAACAATTTCAATGTTCACTTTCTTATTCAATTGAACGAATTCAAGTCAAAAGCCGCAATTGTATAATTTGTTTTTTTCAGGCTTCAAATATTGTATCTTGGCAGGTATGACTATTCAAAAATATGATCTAGTGGACAAGATAGTTATAAAAGAGTAATAGAAAATCCTCTGTCATGTTTTAAATAGCATATTTCTTATGAGCCACTTATGGAAGATGACAAAATAAACTCTGTATGGCATTGTCATAGAGATTCTAGTTTGCATCTTGGTTCCCATTCTGATGCCAAAGGATGTCTTGTGAACAATAAGGACCATTTGAACTCTAAGAAACATGAATTTAAATCTAAATTAAGCGATTGTGATAATGCTATACATAATCAAGTAACACTTGATTTCAAAATTAGAATTGAAGATAATAATCAGGGTGGATTGGCTAAAGCCACATTTACTTACAAATATTTTCCATCAGATGATTCTATTGAGTATATCGATATCATGTATACACATCCAAAATTGCAGTCTGTGATTGAATGCAATCCAAACGTAATGAAAAATATTGATTCACATATTAGAGATTTATTGCTAGTTCAAAAGATAAGAAATTAAATAATAATATTGAATTCCAATTCCATATAGCGACGTTTTTAATATTTACTTACTCAAGTGCGTCATATATTTTGAGGTACCAACACTCCATGTCCATATATTTGCCATAATGATAAAAAGAGATCTTCCTCAAAATAAGATACTTCATTCTTACTTGAGTCTTGTACATGTGTTGCTGGACTTTGGATAAATTATGACTAATATATTATGTTGGATAAGTACATAAATTAATTTGAAATTTCATATTTTGTGCGATATCAATCTTCCCTTGAGCCCACAAATCTCCTATATCTTATATAACAGGTTTTAGTTGCTTTTCATAAATCATCTAACCCAAACAACCTTGAGTATTTTTCATAAATGCTAACAAAGCCATTTAAGTCGCAATCAATTAACAATTTGTATATTTGTTCTTTAACATTGTATAGACGTATCTCTTTTTCTTTATTGGAATGCATTGTGTGCGGAAATGAATGTGAGAATCTTTCGATCTTTGCGATCACCTGGAATATAAGCAAGCGTTACATCAGTGCTTTTCCAGATACTTTATATCTCTTGTTTAGAGGTATTGTCTTCCTTCCTTATCCCATCTGCTCTAGACCAAATAAGAACAATAAAATGCCCTTTACATTCTTGTTTCTGATATATGTCAACTTTTAATGATAAGCTCCCCAAATGAATTAGGCTATCAAATTGGCTGGAGTAACCTGTAATCATAATATTAAAAATTTTATGGTAAACTACCTAATGTCTTTGCAAATGATTTGGAAGTCTTGATATATCAATGAGGATCTTATCTTAAGTTAAGTTCCTAAATTAATTAACAATGAACAATGATGGTATTCATTCAATTATTAATAATACTATTAAAGTATGGCTAATAGACAATAATATATCTTTAAAATAGCCCTATTACTGCTGCATTATATCCATGTCTTCAGAAAGGATAGTCTCATTTCTACCTAGTTCTACGGAAATACTTTATGAAATCGGTGCAGGAACCAAAATAGTAGGTGTAACACATGAGTGTAGATATCCTGATGACGCTAAAAGAAAACCAAGAGTAATAAATTCTTCCTTTAATTCCAATAAAATGAGTAGCAAAGAGATTGATGAAAAAATTGTAGGTCTAATGCAATCTGGCACAGATATATATGTAATAGACGATGAGAAATTAAGAGAAGCAAAACCAGATCTTATCATTGCCCAGGGTGTATGTGAAGTATGTGCTCCATTTACAAAGGAAATAGATCGTGCTACTTCTGTATTGGGTTACACCCCAGATATCCTTGTACTTGATCCTCATGATGTAGATGATATTTTGATAAGCATAATGGATATAGCAGAACGAGTTGATAGGGTAACAGAAGGACGCAAACTAGTAGTATCATTACAAAAGCGTATTGACAATATAAGGATGAGAACCGGACGAAGAATTGGTGGGAAGATTTCCAAGAAAAATAATAGACCAAAAGTACTTTGCATTGAGTGGATAAGTCCTTTCTTTACCGCTGGCCATTGGGTGCCTCAAATGATAGAGATTGCAGGAGGTATTAATGGCCTAAGTTCGCGTGCACAGCCTTCACGTCGTATGCGTGATATTGATGAGGTTATAAAATTTGATCCAGATAAAATAATTTTAATGCCTTGTGGTTTTGATATCCATAGAACACTAAGAGAAGCCAAGACATTAGAAACATATGATAAATGGAAATCATTGCGTGCTGTTCAAAATAATCAAGTTTACGCAGTTAATGCAGGATCATATTTTAGCAAACCTGGTCCTAGAACAATAACAGGGTTAGAAGTAGTAGCAAAGATAATTGACCCAAAAGCATTCGAAGACATTAAAGTGCCTACTGATTCTTTTACAAAATGTGGTGAAATCACAGTAAGATAAAAAAAAGTATTGCTATGAAAATACGCAGGATTTCCTGCAATAGAAACAATAGTTATTGGTAACATTAGTCTCTGAAGACACTTACTACACATGAACATGAAAAGATAGTCATGTCACTGGAGAGTATATGTCATAGACAAAATCAGCAAGCGAGTATGAGTACAGTCGAATCATCTAGTAGCGACTGCCTCTGCTACTACCACAATAATAAAGTAGCAGCGTTATTTCTCTGCTTTTCGTCTAGATGTCCTTGTCTTTGTTCCTGTCCTTGGTTCTATACCTTGCTTACGTTCTACTGATGCAACATACGCATTTGCTCTATCTTTTGATATACCCTTCTTTTTCTGGATTGCTGCAGATGCATCTGAAAATTTTTCGTATTTCTTCTTTCCCAGTTTTACCGGCATGCCACTAGTTTTTTAGTTCTCAACTATAACTCTTTCTTTATTAACTGAATCTCCTTGATGCAAATCATAATTAATACCCCAATGCATAAAATGTGGACCGTGTGCAATCGAGTGAAACCTGACTTGACTGTTACATTTTGAAGTAGAAAAATCGATGAAAATTTAAATTCGACTTCCTGCACCACCTTGTAAATGAAAAAGGAAACATTATTTGTTACAGCTGCTGCCACAAGTTCTTTCACAGCATTTCTGATATTCGATTCAATAGCCGCTACTGCTTTATCTGATCAGAGTGGCACCATTAAATATACAAAACGGTCCAGATGGTAGGCAGGAAGGGAAAGTTTCTGGCACATGGAATTTAATAGCCTTCCGCTATTCAGAAGATAGACTCAAGTCTGTTTGGTGTGCAGGTAGGCATCTGTGTGCAAGATGTTTTATTATTCCTATGAGTGGATGTTAGGCTAATCGTTCAGTAAGTGGTTCTTTGTCTGTATACCCTTCCTTTACATCTCTAGTCGATTTTCTATTGTGTTTTCTATTTTTATACCAATCTAACCCATATAATGCCGCTAGCCCGCCTGCTAAGATAGCAAGGCTAGCTAAACATGCTGTTGCCACAACCTATAATATATGCTCATTGATTTTTACTTTACTATTCCAAAATAGTCTGTGCTAGACAGTTAGTTAGGATAAGTAGATAAACAAATGATGAAATGGCTTCAAGAATAACAGGATAAACAAATACGAAAATTAGAGAAAATAAGTAGCAAATAAATGCTCTCAATAAATCCGAGGTCATGTTAATTTCGATAAATCTGATTTCTCAAAAATAGATGAGCCTAGTATACTAGTTTCGGACTACTCAATGTACTTCATGTTCTATTCTGAAATCCACTATACTGTGTAAGGCCATGTTCATATTACACATAGCAAGATTTCCTTTTTTGCTTTCTTCCCATTCTAAAACCAGAACTTATTTTTGGATGGATCTCGTATAACTCATTTAGGTTCCTTAACCTCCAGAATTCTCCGAACAATTTGCTTACCTGTGTCTCTGATGCCCTGTTTCGTTACTACTCCATTCATCGTATTGTCAGAAAAGTCAAAGAATGGTTTCTCTTCATGCTATCAACGCAACAACAAATTCAAGGAAAGGTCATAAGAGACGGCAATATGAAAGGCGCTATATGTAGGATTGGATTGATAGGCCCCAGACACATACAATAATAGAAGACGTTAATGTTGTCTCTTCTGTTTATAAATGGAATGCATAATGCAAGTTAAAAACAACTCGCTCAATTAAGAAGGAGGCAGCCCAAATGCAACTATTGAGCCCCCTCCACCGTCTTCTTTAGACAAGCCTTGAATTTTACCAGTCGGTACAAACAACATCCCATCCCCTATAGACGGTCCGACTGCTCCAATTGGAGCATCTAAATCAAACTCCCACACTTTCTTTCCTGTTTGTCTATCCAATGCCAAAATCACTCCTGATTTTACCGTGTGTGTTATCGTTGCGGAGCTAGGTTGAGTGGTCGTAGTAGTAGTGTTGTTGTTGTTGACAGCGTTAGCAGTACTCTCTATTTTTGCTTTTTCCGTAAAAGGAATATAACCTGCAAATACCAATCCATTGGTAACCAATGGTGAGACCCTTGGCGGAAATGCTGTTGGATATTCCCACTTTGTTTTTCCTGTCCTGATGTCAATTGCATCTATAGTTCCATTGTGTAACCCAAGTTCTATTGTATGAGGAGCTGGCACTCTATGACCTTTTATGCCATCTGCAAAATAATTTACACCCCTATTAACGGCAGCAATATAAAGAGTATCATCATACACCGCATGGAAGCTGTTTATACCATAAGACCAGACCATGCCACTACCTTTAGGAGATGGAATTGACTCAGTATTGTACTGCTTTCCTAAAGTTCTCCACCATAGTGGCTTTCCTGTAGCTGCATCCATCGCTATGACATTACCCATTTTGTCATGACCAATTACTATTTTCTTCTGCGTCCCTTTCTCAAATTTTACCTTAGTAATACTACTTCCCCATGATGTATCCCAATCATGAGTATCAGGTATTTTTACATTCTTGATGACAGTTCCTTGTTCTAGAAATGGTGTTGCCCAAATCAGCTTGCCATTTGTGATATTTACAGCCAACATATGATTTGCATATTGATTTGGCATTTGCCTTGTTGTCGCATTATAGGCTGGATGCGGGTTTCCTACCGGTATATAGATAACTCCAGTCTCTGGATCTAAGGAACCATCAGACCATGCTGTCGCACCTGAATTATAAGGACTCGCATCCGTGCTTACCCATTGTCCTGTAGTAGTATGGAGATTCCATATTGTGTCACCGGTAGTACGATTGAGTGCAGTGATATTCCCCCTTACTAATCCAACGCCGGCAGGATTATCGCCACCAGCTGCTGAGCCCACCACTACATAATCCTTCCACACAATAGGCGCAGAAGGAACATTGTAGCCCACTTCGGGATTGCCAAGTACTTTTGACTGCCATATTATGTCACCATTTGTTGCGTCAATCGCGACGGCTGTCGCATTATAGGCTGTAGATGCAAATAATTCACCATGATCATACGTCAAGCCCATTGTAGGACCAGTTCCTACGTGGTTCCTCCATAGGATATGGCCATCATCGGTATCAAAAGCTATTATAGTACCATCATAATCTTGTACGTAACCCCTATGGTTTATGACTATGGGTGGATCTTCTATATCGAAATCATTATTCAACCGCCATTTGATCTCTAGCTTGTTTACACTGTCCTTTCCGATTACAGTTTGATTGCTACTTCTAGTTCCAAAGATGTCGTGGTTAGCTGTTATCCAATTGTCATGGTTTTGGGGTTCTGTCCCGAGCTCTGTCTGCTTGGACTTCTGTAATGATATCGAGTAATTGTTACTGTTACTGTTACTGTTGTTATTACTGGTGTTATTATTATAAGCACTAGCAGCAGCACTGGTAGAAATAACAACTATTAATAAAAGAAATGCAATCATTAATTTCAATTTAAATGGGATGTTAAAATAAAAATTTCCGAGCTTGTTCATTTAAGTGTATTACACAGTGGAAATCACATTAAAATAAAAGTTTGTTGCTACGAGTCATTGAAAGTACTTATTTTCTTACTATCTGCTTCGTTTCCCTCTTTCAATAGGGCCTAAAAGCTCTTCATTTTGTTTATAGATCGCCATTTCAGCCAAAATTTGCTCTCTTCATCTTCGAACCACACTTGGGACAAGCGATTTGATTGTGACTTGTTCCGCAGTTGATACAGGAATAATATCTTGAAGAGGAGGTTGAGGAATTACTGCTACCCGCTATTCTATTCATTCTTTTAATCACCATTTTTCTTAGATAAAAATTCATTAAAATGAAAACCGCTATAGACAGTGGTATAGATAAAGGGAAAGGAGCATAGAACAAAATTGCAAAAACGACACCAAGTGACAGACCAATCCATAACAACGGTCCGGAAAGATACTCTTCATTATTATTCAATGATTACTATTGCAACTATTACCCTTCTGTTATTTAAAAATACTATATAATTTACAGGCTCAGTTGACTTAAGCGAGCTCTTTAATAGCATCGCCTAAAGCTTGGTATGTCATAATAGGTTCATGAAATTTATCAGGACAGACTCAGCTACAATTGCAACGGCCCTTACCTATATATCTCAAACAATACTTTTGCTATGGAATAATTTTTTCTGCCCCTCTCCCTTCATGACAAGTACTCCCATATCTAAATACTCCCCACGCAACAAATATGCAAATGAAAGTTGAGAGACGCTTCAAGGACCAGATACAAAAGCCTACTAACAGATTATTTGAAATTATCGAGTTAAATGTGGATGAACCAATAATATTTAAAATTGGTAAGCGGAGGAAGCAATTACTTGAAAGAAAAAATGTAAGCGGTAAATATAGCGTTAAAAACGAGAACAGAAAGATCATGCTTGTAATACCCCGGTAGCGTGCGTGAATACCATTTCTAGTTGCAATCTATGTCAACTAGCGTTGCCTTTTTCTTAAGTTCTATTAGCGCCTCCATTATACTTCCACAGTACTCAAGATCAGCAGCTGCTGTTGATGATGATGAATTTGACATTGTCACATTAATCGAACTGTCTGCAAAAATACGGATATAGAATATCGGTCTTTACAGATCCATTTGCAGCATTAGAATATCAATCCCAATTTTAAAGAGTGCAGCATTGTTATCCTGATATAAGAATGCCATACATGAATGGTTATGAATTTATAAAAAATTAAGGCAAATCAAAACAGAAGCAAAGGTAACACTAACGACTGCTTTTAAAAACTCAGATGTTCCAATCATAGATCATGGATTATAACTGCTTACTAATTGACAGATTGTACACGCTCCATGGCAATATGGAGTAGTTTATCCTAAGTACATAGAGGTAATAACATCTATGTCACGATATTGTGATCGTCCCTTTCATTCCATCTGTAGAGTGGATTGTACAATGATATTCAAAGACCCCGTTATCATTGAAATTGTATCTCCAAGACTCATTAGGCTGTATAATACCGCTATCTACTGGAATCTCGGGGCCAGACGCACTTTTTTTGTAGATGCCAACTATGTTATGAGGAAGGTTAGAATTGTTGAACCATGTTAA
>DATDFS010000309.1:0-7393 GCA_036522495.1 Nitrososphaeraceae archaeon
GTGCTGTTGCTGCTGGTTGTTTTTTGAGTAATTGTTAGAATTCTGGCTTAAACCGTGATTTTGTTGTGTGTGATCCGACGAGACCAATATAGTCATATGTATCATATACACACAATAGGATATTAAAAATTCACATTACAAGGTTAGCTCTCCCATACGTATCTTCAAAAGTGCTATCATGATAACCGATGGTTCTTATATTATTGAAGCAAACCTCGCCTTATGGATGAATTCAATAGAGCTGACGTCTCCTGAAATGTTCTTGCAATGGATCACAAAATAATTCAACTCAAAGAAAGTGAAAACCGAATCTAAAAATAGTTATTGAAATACATTAATTATTTCGTATGTTTTCACTATGTACGATTACGAAAAATTACGATGAACAGTCCATCAGATGAATCTCTTATTTACAAAATGATCTTACGGATGACATCTTTGATTGGATATTTTATTTTATTGATTATAACTCTTAATAGGGAGATACCTCACAACACTTTCTTAATAATGCCCATTGCTTTTTTTGTGAGGAAAATATCTAAAAATTGGTCCGTAGTATACAAAAATAACTAAAAAAATGCCTGCAGAAATCCTCTTATACCAATCGATGCATTATTATTGAGAGTAACAAAAATGTCTGAATTGCGTGAAATAAGAAATGTTTTTTCAGGACTGGAGACGTTATATCAAACATATCTTCCAAAAGCGGATCCGATCCTCATTCATGACTTACTGATACGCGAGCAGGAAAAATCTGAACGTGCACCTTTTTACATGGTTGAAATATTTACAAACTCAAAAATAAATTCGGAAGCGATGAAAGAACACATATACCAAACAACTGGAATGCTTCCTGCTATTTATGATAATGGAACGCATTATGTAACAAATCAAAGATTGACCTTGGAAATACTCAAGGAAATATGTGCTTCTGAAGATGTTTTGGAAGTTACAGGTGATTATACTGGTACATTGACAGGTAGGGGGGCATCACATGAACCAAAAGAGCATCACGATTAACGTTGTATCATCAGACTTAATTTCTAGACCCTCTTATAGAAAAGAGGCTGGTTGATAGGATATAAATAAGGAGAGTTACTTTTTCCATGGTGTCTAACTACAGCATTGATTTGGTCATCGTTGTATAACTGCCCGACATAGCAAAAGCGCGGGCATACAAAATTCGATCATAAAGTTCTAATTGGTTACAAATGTCAAACTGCACTATATGACTCTCTCTGTGCTCCCCAAAGTTGGAGCTTGGAATCTAGACGATCTCGTTAAAGACCCAAATGGGAATGAATTTCAAGAATTTCTGAAATGCATCAAGAAGGATGCAGCTGATTTTGAAAATAGGTGCAAATTTCATGACGATATGTCAATATCAGATTTTGAAAATTTACTGCATTTTATAGAAAACATAACAGAAAGGATCAATATTGCTAGTGGATATGCTCAACTGAGGTATTCTGCCGATACTTCTTCAAATGAGGCTGCTTCTCTTGTGACAAAAATGGACTTGTTAGAATCGTATGTTGCAAATAAGTTGATATCCTTTGACTTGTGGTTCAAAAAAGGAATTGATGAGCAGAATGCTAGAAGATTAATAGAATCAGCACCGTTTGAATACAGAGAATACCTCAAACACAAGCGGTTACTTGCGCGACACACCCTAACTGAACCTGAAGAGAAAATTATCAGTACTCTGGAAGTTACAGGTACCAATGCACTAATCAAGATCTACGATAGAATGACAAGTGGTTTTGAATTTATCATAACTACTAAAAGAGGAAATAGGATCGTAAAGAAGAAGTTTTCAAATAAAGAGAAAATGCTCTCTCTCATACGTGGACCTAAGCCGGAGGAGAGAAAAGCAGCGTACAAGTCTCTTTTGCAAGTGTTTGAGAAAAATAGCGGAGTATTAGGTGAAATCTACCTAAATCGAGTAATTGAGTGGCGGGATGAATACATGGACTTACGCGGGTTCAAATCACCCATCTCTGTTCTAAATGTTTACAATAATTTAGATGATGCAACAGTGGATACCCTGCTTGCGGTATGTAGACGGAACTCTGGAGTTTTCCATGAATATTTTACAGAAAAGGCGAAAATGCTTGGCGTTAAGAAGTTGCAAAGGTACCACCTATATGCTCCTTTATCACTAAAATCCCGTTATCAAAGACGATTTACTTATGATAAAGCTGTTGATATAGTACTCAAAACATTCGAGGATTTTAATCCGCAATTTAGAGAATTTGCAGAACGAGTTTTTAATGAACAACATGTCGATTCACAAATCAGGAAGAATAAGCAGGGAGGAGCATTTTGTTCTACGATAATCCCTAAAAAGACTCCCTATGTTCTTCTAAATTTCGATAGCAAGTCTAGAGACGTCTCAACGATGGCGCATGAGTTTGGACATGCGATTCATAGCTTGGCAGCTTCTGATAAGCCAATATCTGTGTCACACGCTCCCCTTCCACTAGCTGAGACTGCTTCGGTGTTTGCGGAAACGCTATTAAACGACAAGTTATCTAAGAACTTGCCTGGAAAAGAACGTAAGTTACTGCTTGCAGAACAAATAGATGATATGTATGCTACCATAATGAGGCAAGCCTATTTTACCCTCTTTGAAATTGATGCACACAAAATGATTGCTGAGCAGAATGCGACGATAGACGAGGTTTCCGAATTATATTTCAATAATTTGAATGAACAGCTTGGCAATTCGATAGATATTTCTCCTGATTTTAAGTGGGAATGGCTATACATTCCTCACTTTTACCATACGCCATTCTACTGCTATGCATACTCATTTGGGAACTTATTGGTTATGTCTTTGTACCAACAGTTCGAGATAGAAGGAAGTTCATTCATACCTAGGTATTTAAAAATACTTTCAGCTGGAGGATCACGAAAATCTGAAGACTTACTGCAGGAATCAGGAATTAATATTTCTCATCATGAATTTTGGCAGCAGGGCTTTGATCTAGTTTCAGAGAAGATACGAGAATTTAGAGACATGGCCTAAAATTAATAGAGGAGTATCGCACTATTGTACTTTACAACGTGTAATCTTTAGACTTTGTATAATCTAATAACGATTGTCGTCAAGATTTCAGTCAATCCAATTTCCTAGGCTAGCTTCAAAAGACCATTTTCCAATACGGGTAAATTTTTATTATAAATTGCAGCGGCTGGATGAAAAGTTAAGAAATACTTTCATCCGTTCTTTTACACAATTTTTCCTCTGTTTATACTAATCGATTTTCCACCAAGGAGTGAAGAATATCAGATACTTGCCAAGCTACAGATAATTTTTGGTGAGATAAGAGAAAATTTGAATTTGCCTTTCAAGATACGGCCCACATGTGTCTGCTAACATTCCTCAGGTACCCGGTTACCAGGTGGTCGACATTTTACTCGGTTTGTTATAAACACCTCGGATCTTGTTATTCCTGCTTTTTCCATTGCTGTACTTAAGATGCTACCTGCCGTTCCCACAAATAGTTTTCCCTTTTCATCTTCATTTTTACCTGGCGCTTCCGTATAAATACTAATTTAGCAGAAATAAATGTGTCCTTCGCCTGACACTGCATTCTATCTGCTTCTTGAAAGTTGCTACATGGACGTCCGATGATTTCACCCGTAATTTTTTTGAGTCATCAGACTAATATCCTTGTTCATTCAGGATACTATTCCACAGTTATTATTATGGTATAGCTATTATAATTATCATACCAAGTATACAATGTAAATGCGGTCAATCTTATATGCAGTTAATCGCCTGATATATACCTAGTTAGCTAGTATAAAGGAACTCTAGATCGTTCTTATAGATGGGTTCATTCTAATGGCTCCAATATCCATTACGATTAATTCATAAGACATTCTCGGCTCGTACTATGCTTAAGTAACATCGGTTCGGAATATTTTTATAATGACTTTAAAAATATGGTATGCGAATGAATTTTGAATTAATAACATTATTGCTCAGCTTTGCATTAATTTCGTCTCCTATCTGGACAAACGTTTCCCATGCCCAGCTGCTGCAACCTGGAGCAGGAAACGATTTGTTGCCTCAAAAAGTAATTCCAGGTAGAGCATTGTCACCCAAAGCCGGCCTATCACCATTGTTGCACGCTGTAAGAATAACTTCGCCTACCAAAGGTCAACAAGTAACAGTCGGTAAAGATCTTATGATTGCAGGTATTTCTAGATCTGATGCTACATCTCATTGCCAAGTATCTGTAATTGTAAATTCCGTAAAACCATATCAGAATGCTACAGCAAATGGTCCTGGCGGCGCATCAGATTATTCTAAATGGAACTTTGTACTTACTTCCAAATATACTGCCATAAAACAGGGACCAAATAATAAAATCACAGCTAAACAATCGTGCACTACCATTCCTGGGAAGGCGTCTTTTTATAGTGTAAATGTTACTGGTGTTAGCTAGTAATGTTCCTCCTGCCCCAAGAGGCAATCCAACACTGTCTCCACCATAATCCTCATACAAGACAACGTCTGTTGCAGCAGCAAAAGATGGTGAACATGTGCGTTTCCAGCTTTTCTACGGATTTGCAAATCCATGTAGTTTGTTGTTTCAACGCGGGTAAATGGCGTATTTATCTCGAAGAGGGCAATGAACGAATCATCTTTATCCGTTATCCGGATCTACTCTTTATTGTGCTTTCTGTCACAATCATTATCTCACCGTGATCTTACCAGTCATCCATGGATGGAAAATGTCAAAGTAATCATACCTCCCTGCTTTGTTAAACTTTACTGTAAAAGTATTTGCAGAGCTAGGAAACGAGCCTTCCTTTCCCGTAGGAAGGAGAAAACCTGAGTTAATGTATTTTTCACTACCGTTTACGGTATAATTTGCACTAAGCTTGCTCACATTGAGAAACTTTGCAACACCAGATGACTCTATTACGATTGGTTTGAATGCTCTCTCGTTAAGAGCTATCATATTACTTGTTCTATTCTGGCCAGGCAACAGTGTAGGTTGAGTATTAGAACCAGGAGGGACCGAGATTAATTTGGTCGTAGTCGGAATAGAAAACGGAGCGAATACACCCGCCCTGTATTTATCGTCTAGCACAAGTGTAACAGTATGTGGTTCTGCTACATGAGACGGGTTGTACCAGGTTATACTCTGGCCTATTTTAACTTCAATTTTTGATGGAAAAAATTGATTCAGTGAGATTGTATTGTTTGTTTGCCCTGTCATAATCTTTACTGAAAATGGATAGTGCTCTAAGAAGAATTTTGCACTAACGCTTTTTTCCTCACTTGCTATATTAGCTTCATTCAAGAAGAAGAGATTGTAGGTTTTACCTATGGGTAGGGACATATTTATATAACTATTAGAACTGATCTGGTCAATAATATATGAAGAACATGATGAAGGCTGATAAGGAATGGCACACTTACTTGCATCTACAACGTACAAATGAATAGCAGGCACAGCTCCGCCCTTTATAGAATAGCTCCCAAGCAACCTTGCGCCGAACCCTTCCCCAGGAACAGACAAGGTGAAAATTTTGCTTTGATTGCCCGCAGGAATCTGTATGTTTTCATTAACTATAGTATCATTGACAAGCTGATTGTATTTGTACGTTCCACTTTGAGAGGCTTTTATATTTCCATTGTCGAGGCCAACACCTTGTATCAATCCTTTTGCCGAAGAGCCAATGCTAAGTTCAAGCAACATAGCCGTCGATAGTATCATCATGCTCAGGGTTAGGGTTACTAGAACTCCAATCTTTCTTTCTCGCTCCACTTATTATGATAGACAGGATAAATATTTACGTGCTGTGGAAACAATCGTTAGCAAAACATCGAGAGGCGATAAAACTATTATAGTTATATATACAACGCACAGTTAACCTGTGGTATGGTTGCTGAACACATTTCTTTTGCTAGAATATAAACCTTGACAGCATGAATGTTTGCATGTATCTATTGTGGATTCCCACATCGGGTACAGAATCTTGCTTGCCCCGGGATTACCACGCCACAAACAATGCAATTTTTATTCTTGGCCTCATGAGGTAATTTTTCATTACTCTCCTGTAGAGGTCGTGGCAATTCTATATCTACAGGAGTAAATGTCGGTGGCTGGCTTGATAGCTCTGAAGTGGATATGCTGTGTCCTGTTCCTCCTGCTTCTCCCACAGTTCCACCAGTACCTACGAAGCCGCTTATTCCGAAATTGGCCTGATGGGAAGAAGAAGCTGCTCCTCCACCTCCGCTTACTTCCTTTACTGAAGTACCTTTGTCCATAGCAGACTTCAATTCCAAAACTACTCGAACTGCGAGAAAGTCCAGCGCAGATACAGTAACAAGATAGTGAGTAATTTTATCAAAAAATTCATTTTCACTCATGTTCCGCTGTTTATAGAGTTGGCTCGAATTGAGAAAGGTAGAATAGTGTTCTTGAGTCTCTTTTAACATCTGTTTTAGTTTGTCTGATAACGTTCCTAGAACATCTACTGGCATACCAAAAGACATTACTAAACTATCATATCAGAGGTTTAATAAAAGCTTGACAACTCATTTAAGTTAAATGACTTCCACCCCTTTGGAAATCCTAAGTAAACCCTCTCCACCTATAAATATCCCTGCAGCAATAACCCACAGGATTTATTCTCGTAGTAGTATGTATAGTTAGGACGGCGAGTTGGGGGAGACTAAACTGAATATCACAACTCTTTGGAATAGCAACACTATAGGCTCTCAGCCACAAGCCTAATTGATACCCAATAATCACGTACCTAAGACTCGAGTACTCAAAGTGCCTATGCTTGTTACAAGCAATCGGATTTGGGCTATCTGTTGATAAGTGTCAGACAAATTGCCATGTAATAGTTTTCGGGATCGTATCTGGGCTTTCATGATCTTAGTAATAAGGATAAAATAATAAGACAAATTGTTCTTCTGTTCATAGGATGATACTTGTCAAATTCAAGTTTTTAAAAAGTCACCTTTCATTTATGTACTACAAGCACCGGTTTTTCAACACTATCTATCACCTTTCTAGTTATACTGCCAAACAATCTTCTTGTCAAAGAAGTAGTTCTGCTGCATGCCATCACTATTAAATCAACATTCAGAGCTTCAGACAACTTAACTATTTCATCGACTGGCTTACCTGTCTGAACTTTATAAGATACTTGACTTTTTACTCCAGCTTGCTGACATAATCTTATTTTCTGCTCTATCATGCTTTTTACCTCTCCTTCCACAGTAATTTCAAAGCCTTTCTGGCTGTCTTTTTCTCCTCCTGGTTCTTTAGAAGTTACCACAACAGCACTAGAATCCATGTTATGTATATGTTCGACCACGTGTATGATAACAATCTCAGCACCAGAGATCTTTGAT
>DATDFS010000310.1:0-4403 GCA_036522495.1 Nitrososphaeraceae archaeon
TCTAGCCTTTTCCAGTGTTGTCTTCATTATCCGAATGAAAATCAAATACTAAATACAATCCCAAGATTCTTTCATCATATACTCATCTAACAGCTTAGTCAAAATTGATATATAGGGTATGGAGCTCACTTTGATGTGGTACAATTAAAGGAATTTTTGGGCGGCAACATAGTAGGCTCCGGATCTAATTACGTAGTTGTACAAAAGGACCGCAAACGATTTCTTATCGAATTAAAAGACTTCACAGTAGTGGAGTTGAAGAAATTTACTACTCCATATGCATCTGATTTTTGAATTCAAAAATAAATTCATTATAATCAACATTGTTTATTTCTCGATACTATAAAATAATTTGGAGCCGCATTTCTATTTGAAAATTATTGTAGTTGCCTTTTCATCCCGCTCTGTATTACTATGTCTGAAGCCGCAAACGATGAGTGTATATCAATGGCTTGATTATTGTAAAAAGCTACAAAACAGAATCCCAGAGCCAGAAACTCCGATACTGCGACTTTGAGTTTATTTGCTGCTTCTTTAATCTTCTCTGCTAATTCATGCAGTTTATCGTTGGCAGCTTGCGCAACTGGTCTAATTTTAGCTTTGAACCATTTCCATCCTTTTTACCCAATATTGTGCTGCATTTCATGCTCAGCCCAGGTTTCCGACTATAAACGCTTCTTTCTTCGGTTCATCTTTAAAAGTGCTCTTTGTTGTGCCTCTGAGAAGACGTTCAGCCCTTTGGATTTAACATCTGAACTGAAGTCGGCGGGAAGAATGATCCCGTAATCTCCTTACTTTTCTTTCTGTTACAACAAACCCGCTTCTTCTATTCGTATCTGAAACACTATCTCACCTGATGGTTCAAAGAAGACCTCAGCCAGTGTTTCATCAGAGATAACTATCTACCTTGTCATAGCTAGATTTACTCCTTATTCGACTGATTTAAAACATTTCATTCTGAAGAGTTTTACGACCTGAAGTTAAAACGCTAGCCATCATACAAATATCAATGATGATAATGAAAATAATGATAGACAATTAGAAAAAGGGCAGAAAATGAAGCTGGTGGTTGAATGGACTTGATTCATTTGGAATCAAAAGAAGTAATTATGCCAAATCTGAATCAAACTACCTTCAAAACTGGAGGACCTTTCTGATAACAAGAAGCAGAACTTTATTCGAGATTATAGAATCTATTACCGTACCCCAATTATTAGGATCATTAATAAACTGATTATCAAACAAATGATTAGTGGAGCACTAGAATTTGAACTATAAGGCACAAATTAGTGAAGAGAGCTCACCAAAAGAATATTGTAGGTGGCAGGAAGTAGAAGTACTAGTAGAAAAGATTGTACATTCAATGCAAAGATCGGCTAAGAAATATGATGTGATCTTGGCAATTACAAACGGTGGCATTATTCCAGCTAGATTGATAGCGCGAGAATTAGACATTAGTCATATACAATTCATACCGATAAGAAACAAAAAATTACATGTAGAAGAGATGCTTCCATTACTTAAAGGCAAGAAATACCTTATAGTTGATGATATATACGATACCGGTGATACGTTTACCAAAGTGTTTGATGTAGTAAAAGGATTTGAATGTGATTTTGCATTTCTTATGGCCAGGTACAAAGATAGTAATACCCCGTTAGTTGGAAAGCTATTAAATCACGAGAAATGGATCGTATTTCCATGGGAAAGGAAACGTTACTAACCATAGTGTATGGTAGGTACTGTATTTGGATAGTGGATAGTGGATAGATCATATAATAATTCTTTCTCATTATTCCTAACCGCAACAGGCTCTTAACTTAACTGTTCTCCTTTAGGAATTTTATGAGCTTGTTTCTGTCTTTTTTCATATGTAAACTCAGATTAAACATTTTGATCCGATTGGTAAGATGCCATTCTCCCGGCAATAACTAAGAATGTTTATAATGTTGGATTTTGAACTTTGATATTGCCTTTACCCCATGGAACATGCTTCAAGCTTCGAGCAAAAAACTAATACCAATACAACAGTTAGCTCATTGGAAAATCGTAGTTTTTCGATAGCAGATTTGAGAAGAAGGATTGATTTGGCAACAGGCCAGAAAAAGGTTGATTTAGTAGTGAAGAATGCACGCATAGTCAATGTTTTTTCAGGCGACATCCATGATAGTGATGTTGCTATCGCTGATGGAATATTTGTAGGCTTTGGGCAGACTGAAGAATATGGAAAATATGATGCCCAAAATGTTATCGATGCTCAAGGAATGTTTATGTGTCCTGGGCTTATAGATGGGCATATTCATCTGGAGTCTACGTTTCTAGCTCCAAAAGAATTTTGTAGTATAGTTGCAATGCATGGGACTTCAGCTGTAATATGCGATCCTCATGAAATAGCCAATGTCATTGGACTGCCAGGTATTGATTATTTTCTTCGCTCAAGCATAGGATTGCCTGTCAAGGTTTATGTTATGATGCCATCATGTGTACCCGCTACGCACATGGAAACATCCGGTGCAGTAATTCTAGATAAAGACATACATGAATACATCGATTGCAACCCTAATCTTGTTATAGGATTAGCAGAAATGATGAATTATCCAGGAATCATATCTAAAGACAGTCAGACATTGTCCAAATTAATAGCAGCAGGCTCAAGACCCAAAGATGGACATGCTCCACTTCTTTCAGGAAGATCATTGGATGCATATGTTATTGCCGGCATAGGTAGTGATCATGAATGTACAAATCTCAATGAAGCATTGGAAAAGCTACGGAAGGGCATGCACATAATGATACGACAAGGCGCTCATGAAAAAAATCTACAGGATTTGATTCCTCTTATTAACGATTTCAACAGCTCTCATGTAAGCCTCGTTTCAGATGACCGCGACGTAATTGACTTGAAAGAAAATGGCCATATGGATTATTTGGTTCGTACGGCTATTTCTTTTGGTTTACATCCAATAAGAGCGATTCAGATGGCATCTATTAATACTGCTACATATTTTGGATTAAAGAACTCAGGTGCAATTGCTCCTGGATTCAGAGCAGATTTTATGCTATTAGACAATTTGGAATCTTTTAGAATATTACAAGTTTTCCTTGATGGAAAGAGAATAAACACGGGTAGTAGTAGCAGCGCTGTAGCAGACACAATTGAAAAAGGGAATTCGGATATTCTAGCTAATAACAATCCTTCGTCTTCGCTATCTGTTAAACAAAATACAATGCATATTAAAGCACTGGATGATCCGAAGATGTTTACGATTCCTGCAAAGTCAATTACATCCTCATCATCATCGTCATTAATACTAGTAATAGGAGTTGTTCCAGGACAGATCATCACCCAAAAACGGATTATTGAATCTAAATTAGATGAACATTATCAACCAGTAGCTGATTCTGAGAGAGATATAGCAAAGGTTGCAGTTATTGAACGTCATCATAGAACAGGAAACATAGCATTAGGATTTGTTCAGGGATTGGGTCTAAAAAGGGGAGCGATAGCAAGTAGCGTAGCACATGATTCACATAATCTTGTAGTAGCGGGAATGAATGATATGGATATGTTAGCAGCTGCCAAACACATATCATCAATTGCTGGAGGTCTATCTGTAGTAAATAATAAACAGGTTACGGCAAGCCTGCCACTTCCTATTGCAGGGCTAATGTCTGATCAGAGTATAAAATCAGTAATTTCGAGCCTCACGGCAGTCAACGAAGCTTGCAGAAAGCTAGGAGATAATGTCATAAAAGATCCTTTTATGTTACTTTCTTTTCTGTGTTTGCCTGTTATACCCTCTTTGAAGTTGACAGACAAGGGTTTAGTAGATGTTGATAAGTTTCAATTTACTGATTTATGGGTAGACTAACTAAATCACCATTATGACGAAGATGATAGATCATTAGCTAAAGAATTGGCCAGATTTTGGATTTATCCTTTATCCAGCATGTCCGTGGGTGTAGGTTTTTTTGATGTAGCAAACGAATCAGACGCAAGTGCTCTTGGTACGAATGTTCCGGTATCAAGGCAGGTCCTAAGTTCGAAATTTATCCAATGCCCACACATTGAAAAGTTTAAGTGGAATATTCTGCTCTTTCGATTCTGGCGTCTCCTAGAGGATGCTTGAGTCCGATGCTGTCTGAATATTAGAAAATAACCTTGATATCTTCATTCTTTGTTTTTCTCCATTCGACCTTTCATAAATCCAATTGCAAATCCAGCAGCGCTACTGGTTAATGGTAATCCCAAACTTGCTATTGGCACAAGAGTTGAACTATTGCTACTACCGGCTGTAGTTATAATTCCTGTTAGAGATGATACTGTAATTTGTGCTATGCTTACAGTTTGTCCCAGCGTATGATATATTAAGTCACTTAAGTGTGCTGACATAATTTGACAG
>DATDFS010000311.1:0-11861 GCA_036522495.1 Nitrososphaeraceae archaeon
TGCTTTCTTGGCTCCTCTCACATCGGGAAGTATTGGTATTTTATTCAGGACTTGACCCAAGGGGCTTTGAAGTCTCTTTGAATAATTACGGCATATGGTCAATGCTTTGCCAACATCTTCCGCTTCTGATTCTACGTCATAATTTAGTACGGATTTACAGATTATACTTAATGTGAGCTGCATCATTTCTTTCAGCATGTCCCTAGTATCCCCATCCTTCCATTTCTGGTTCAGAGTAGAAGCATGATCGGTTATGGTTTTGCCATAAGCCGCGATTTGTTTGGGATGAAATATTGGTTGTATTATTTGTCTTTGCCGGTTATGAAGATCCCCTTCACTTGTCACAAGTCCCTCTCCTAAAAGAGCCTTGGCAAGTTGAAGCCTCTTACCTTTTGTAAAATTGCGGTGGTCATATACAAGGACCTTCTCAATATAATCAGGATTATTAATCAGATACACATGCTGACGTCCAAGTTTAAAATGAGAAATATCACCGTACTTACGGGAAATACTCTGCAATGTTTTTATTGGATCATGCAAAAATTCACGCACTAGTTTGGCAGGCCTCATTTTATATGATGGGCCTGGAGGATATTCAATAGCTGTAGTCAAGATTGTCTCGTACCATATCCTCTTTAAGGGCAAACTATAAGGCTTGTGTTCATATTATAACAATAAGATAGCTCAAACAAAAAACTATGGTAATGGACATTTACTCTGCCTAACATAATTTCATTCAATTATCTGATAATTTTGTTCATCACAGGTAGCAATTGTAGCTATATCTATTTTTACTTAAGCAGTTGGTATAGTAGATTCATCAAACACACAGACAAACAAATTCATCTATCACCAGAAACAGCATGGATAAGTAGTATAACGTAATGTAGAATGATACGTGATTAATGTTAAGCCTCCTAGCTGGTTTCGATCTTTACAAATTGGAATTGGCATAATGGCGCTCGTCTTATCTTCATTACTGTTTATCATTGGATATCCAAATCTATCTCTAAATACTATAAACACGATTATTTCGATCACTTTATTGACCATAGGTGTCGAAAGGGTTGTCGCTGGTTTGATGCTATCAGCAGCAGCAAGGCAGTCGATGGATATCACAAAAATTGGCCACTATACAAGCATAGGAATGGGATCTCTAGCAATTGCATTTGCAATTATTGCTCTAATCTCCCCTCAATTCGCATCTGGAAAGGCATTGACGTTATTATCACTTTCTATCAGTGTGATCTTTAATGGTTTTGGTAGGATTGCGCAAGGTATAATAGATAGACGCCACTCGCTACCAATAAGAGTATTCGTTATATCTCTAGGTATATTTAGCCTAGGTGTAGCGATTTTTGTTGGACATGCTCAGCAACTTAGCACGATTTTTCTTACTCGCATTCTATCTCTAGTCCTTGTTCTCTACGGGATGCAGATGATTTTTTTCGGAATTACGGGTAGGTCAGCCGTACAAAAAATGCTCAAAGAGTAGTGAGCTTTTAACATCTGGCTAATCTGCTGCTATATACATACCTTAACAAAATGAAAATGTACTAGTTGATGAAATAGGACATTATGTCCAAGGTATGGAATAGCGATCTGAACTCCTTTTGAAGGACATACTCCATTAATTAAAAAGGGTTCAAAGTCAGACTAGCCTTATGTACTATTAGGAAACATAACAAGCTGAGGAGCTGGCGACTCACTTGCTCACTCGCAAATTTAACCGAAAGAATAATAGCCAACAAAGTCATATTGTTTCTACTTGTTCTTCATTTTGAAAAATCAGATACTTTAGCAAACGCCATAGCTGGGCCAATGCCATGAGAATCTCCTCCATTTGCAAGCTCATAAAATAAGAGACTTAGTTACCACCTGGGAATTGACGCTACATTATTGATACTACCATCCTTACTACGTACATATTAATCTATAAAAACAGACAAGGATCTAGACACTATATTTAAGAAGCGGTAGATTGGGGCCGCTTCTACGTTTATGAATTACTTCGTGACAATAAGACAACAGAGGCGACCGCTGATGCTAAGATATCTATCTGAAGATAGACTAAGACTTTACTCATCGTTTTCATGTAAATAGCCTACACAATTGTTAATGATCAAAAAAGTGAAAGCAATTAGTGCTATTCTAAACCGGAGAGTAATATATTTTTATATAGAAACAACAAATATCAATCCAATATATGGCTGGAAACAACAACAAAAACTATATCTCTTCATTGTTAATTGTTACATTATTAATCGCAACACTAGTAGTATCTTCATTAATATTATTATCATTTCCTTATTTATCCAATGATAATACTGCAGCCCTGATAACAACAGTAGCTTATGGTCAGAATGATTCGAGTTCCATTATTGTTCGTGGTGGTGGGACTGGTTCTGTCACTTGTCCTGATGGCTCTTCAAACAAAGCCGTTATAGCTTTTGTTATATCTGGGAATAGTAGTAGTGGAAAGATAGCAACAACCAATTGGAACATAAATGAAGTACCTTCTGCACAAAACCCTAACCCCGGTTTTGTTAGTGGAGGTTTTAATACAGTGAATTTGACATCAGGGAACTACGAAATTACAGGTCAGAAAATCAATGAAACGCATTTCTGTGAACCCCCAGTCACTGCACCTATTACTATCAGTGGGTCATGCAATCAAAATAGTATCATAAACGTACGGTTCGAATCAAATGATCCTATTTTGGCAACAGGAGGATCTTTTAGTGGTGATGTGACGTGTTCTCAAAACATGATAAGCAAATGATGTAAAATCATACTACGATCGGCGTTTATGAGACGCCGTAGCTTGAAAGTCAGTACATAAATTGTTTTATTTCTTCTCACCTCATCTCTCCTTTTTTCCCATTCTACATCTTTAGCAAATCTTGTTACGAGTACCATTTTTAGTTGCTGTTGCTGTTGTGTGGGCTGGCACCGTAATTGTTCTTCTGTCTGGGTCATAATATAGGCTGTGGATAATTTTTAAAAAATGTAGAGTTAGCGATTGCTAACGGCTTGGACTGAATCTTCTTCTCTAATCCCTCTTTATTCCAGTGGCAGCTGTAGCAAAATCTGCACATTTGCAGGTAAATGGTGTTCTGTTCTTAGAAGATTCACACTTGTTCTATCTCGATTCGAATGTGTTTCTTGGGTGTCCATGGAGCATAATTCTCGTATTTCACTCTTATAATCCTGACTTTCAATTTATTAAAAGAGACAAATTGTATTCTCGACAAACATAGCACTTCCTGTCAAAATCGGAAGATAATGCCAGTAGTAGCCAGATGACCCTCAAACGCGTCCATTTCCTATATATTCAAAACAAGTGAACTCTCCTGTGGGTCGCTATCTAATCCTTCCGGGTTTGATGATTTTAGTGAGGCTAGTATATTATAGTCTTTAGACAATTCTTATATAGTATCATTTGTTTCCGTTTCTTTGATTAAAAATATGTCAGATCGAGTAGCAAACTGGGAATCTGTTGTTCAGAAAACTGTGAGATCAAGTGAAGGAAATTTAATAGGAAATGTTGATGCAGTGGATGAAAATTCCGTTTTGGTCTCTACTGAAGGCGGAAGAACAAGATACAAGATACCAAAAAATAATGTACAGGGTTTCGACGGACATGAATTATCACTGAATGTACAGAAAGCAGAGCTAGAAAGATTTAAGGGATCTGCGGGTGAAGGTTTTAGAGAAGTAAAATAATAGCCCTCAGACTGAAAGAGAAAGGAAATACAAAACCCTTTAGTACATCTGCTAATTTCTTTATCGCTGCATCTTCTCCTCAATCTAATCCAAGGAGGTTCCTTCCATACCATAGTTGGCCGTTGTTATCATTTAATGATTCTTTACAAAGTTTGATTTTGGATTTCCCTCTATATACAGTCTCGAATATTATTTTGAAAACATGGACATCGATGTAAGTATTGTTTTCTTCAAAATTTGGGTCGAATCGTCTTTAAAGGAGGACAGGAAGATTTTATTTTGCTCATGATAATCTTTTGAAACGAAGGGTTGATTGGCTTCTCAGACACCATAATAATATTTTGTATCTTTTTACAGAATTGTTTATGATTGTTTTCTATGTCACAAACCAACGACAGTATTGGTTCATATTCTTCCTCCTTATCAAAATGTTTTTTCAGATATAGCATGAATCCTTTATTGATGGATTCCATTGGTTCTTATTGTATGATGCCAACTCGAAGATTTATTTCCCACGTTACTAATTTTTCTTTGGATATTTCCCCCCACAGATTTATAATATCTTCTCTTACTAAGTTCAACGGATCTGATTTTTTTTCTATATTATACTTTTTTACCGCTGACCATGTTTGCATATAATTAAACAGTTGATACATGTTCCAATATGTATTCATCTTAAACCTTGGTGCATTAATCTCCTTAAATGGAAATGGTATTGTTCGATAATCTTCTTTAATAAATTTGATTTCCTTTGACCAAAAATTACCCAGAATGTCGCCATCTACATTGAGTCTCTCACTAATTTTATCAATTTTGGGATTAATTTTATGCATTCCATAAGACCATATTGCAATTCTTCCACTTTCTTTTTTACTAACCCGATTAACCTCGTTATAAAACTTGTTAAAATCAAACCAGTGAACTCCTTGAGCCACGGTTACTAGATTAACAGCATTATCAGGTAAGTTTGCATGTTCAGCCGGAAATATTTTATATATTATGTTCTCTCTTTCAAATTTGTTATCAATTTGGTTTTTGCTTGCATCACTTGCTATTATTTTTTTGAAATATTTGCATAATCCGATTGCTGCTTGTCCGTTTCCTGTTGCACAGTCCCAAACTAGATCTCTGTTGGGTGTTATGTCAGATAAAAATTTAAACAAATTATCTGGATAATCTGGCCTTGAAAATGAATATTCTTTGGATTTAGATGAGAAATTGTCAATGAAACCTTTGGTCATATTTCATTTATTTATGAGTTTACCATTTTTCTCTTTTTAATTTTTTCTGATTCTTCATTAAAGTATCTCTTTGGGTGGTTGTACAATTTACTCAATAACAATAACAAGACCCTTTTGTTCTGGTTAATATTGTTATCATGTTCAACTTACGAACTCAAATATTTATTTTCACTATGCATATTTATGAGAGAGTTTCAATTCATTTAAAAACTCAAGATGTTTCGAGCTATTTCAGAAGAGAGATATATTCACATTTGGCCAAATTGTAATTATATAGTTGAAGAAAGAGGGTCAATATGTCTAATTCCGTTAAAGTCCAACTATCCTCAACGATAAGTACAAAGCTAGCCTAGGAATACCTAGAGTCTATCCCTACGCCCCAGTAATGACTGTTTTCATTCCTTGTGAAGAGTTGTAATGGAATCTACTCCAAACTTAAAGTCTAAGACATTTCCCGTTATGCTGACTGACCATAAATAGTCGATTCGTCTGTGCTACTAATTATAGGTACGTAGAATAAAGTAAATACAGTAACATTTGGTAACTGCAGCTTCGCAAAGTACCATATAAGTTTATTTAGAATCTCTGCAGAAGGACTACGCGGGGTCCATAGAAGCATCTAAATAAGTTATCTTCTTTGGCAAGTCTATCCATGAGAAAGCATGTAAATTATGATGACGAAAATCTTGGCCAAAATGCGATAAAAGATAGCGATGTCTATGAGCTATTACTAAAAATACCAGCAGGAAAGGTTTCTACCTATGGAGATCTTGCAAAGGCACTTGGAAATCCTTCAGCCTCACGGGAAATAGGACGAATTCTTGGCAGGAATCCGAACCCAGTTAAAGTGCCATGTCACAGAGTAGTGAAGGCAAGCGGCAGGGTTGGCGGGTACTTTTATGGCAGCGATAGAAAGAAAGAGCTACTTGAAAAAGAAGGCATATCCTTCAACGATGAAATCGTTAACGATTTTAAGAAGGTTAGAGTCTACCCTAAAAACAGTAAGAAGACTGCTCTGCTGCTCTGACGGAAAGAGTAAAGACAATTGCTTTTGATTCTGTCAAAGTACAATCAGGATGAAGAACGAAGATTGATATTCGAATGCATAAATTTGATGGTGAATGAAATAAAATGTCGAAATCTTTACTGAATCATAGTAGCAAAAGGTAGACTGTAGTATCTCAATAGATAGTTGCAAATATAGAGAAGAGGAAACTATCAAAGAACTGAAGCGATTGCCAGAAATAGTATAAGTATACCAAGCCTATGGAGCTTACGATTTGATTGCATCGGTTAGTGTGGACACAATTGACAAATTAAAAGAAAGTATTAGTTGACATATAAGAAGAATTGATAAAATAGAATCAACAATAACATTAATTGCAATTGAAGGTCAATCTCAATGTCTTAATGTATTGTTTATGAATTGGATGCAAAATTACGTCAAGGTTGATTCATACTCCTCCGAGCCAGCCTTGATATAGGTCTCAAGTAGCATTCTAAATTACCAACATTAGAACAGGACACAGAGTGAAGCTTTTCACTGCCTGCTGCCAAATTTCCTATAAAAGACTTATCGTATTTGTAAGTCCGGTACCTTTGAATGGACACTGAAAAGAATCGATTCTTGTACACGCTTATCCCGCCAGGGCTGACCTTTACCCAAGACATGACAGAATCTGAAAGAAAAGTAATGCAAGAACATGCTACTTACTGGAAGTGTCTGATAGATGATAGTATAGCAATCATCTTTGGACTTGATCCAAGAGGTCCTTGGGGAGTAGGTATTATTGTTGACGTAGCAAATGAATCATATGCAGGTGCTCTTGGTACAAATGATCCGGCTGTCAAGGCTGGTATCACATTCGACGTCTCTCCAGTGCCTGGTGTGGTAGTGCGAAAATGAAGACAATTCCAGCTCTCACTTGGCATACTTCCAGTGAAATAGATTCCATAGCGATATGGATCAGCAGCTCCTCTTTACCACCTTGTGTGTAAATCAGCAGCATGATTCACCGGCTTTGCTAATTAGATGGAAGATGTTTGATAACTACTTGGTACGTAAGATATAAATCATAAATGTTATGACTCTTAAAGCACTTGTTAAGGATCATATAAGTCAAAGCTCTTTCTACCGCGGAATATGTAATAACTGTTAGTTTCTTGTGCTAGGACGTTGTCATAATTTACGTAAATAGCATCCAAACAATCAGGTGTATACCAACTAACATAATTTGGTATAATTTCGATGAGCTTTAGCAAGACGTTAAACAACCTAATAGAGTTGACGAACTTATGTTAGCCAGTATAGATGGTATCCTGAGTTGTACTCACCATACTAGTATAGTATATATATTGTGACTCAGCCATGCTAAAAGTCCAACTGCAGATTTTGAGAAAAGTACGGCCATTTTTATGGCAAGTACTCCTTTTTCAAACTAAGATTTATCTTGCTTTTCTATTCCTCAGAAAGTGGGCCTATTTTCTTTCCCAAGCTAAACTCTGATACTTTCTTGCTTGCATCACGTCAGATAGAGCGAAACATTTCATATCTATAGGATTTATTGTTCTTTTAGAGATTCAAGTATTCTTGCATTCACCTCGTCCATATCAATATTCTCTTTTAGATAACTGGCAAAATCAGTAGCCGTTATTACACCTATGGGTCTATTGATGCTATTATTATCAACAACAAGCAAATGTCGAACCTTATTGTTTACCATTATATCTGCGGCTCCTTCTATAGTGAGTTTAGAGTCAATCGTCACAAGTGGAGAAGATAGTATATCTTTGATTAAGATGTTACTGCTATTCACATCTTTGACACTTACTTTTCTTACTAGGTCGCGTTCCGTTATTATGCCAACAGGTTTATTATTGTTATCAGTCACCACCAAGGAGCTTACATCTTTATCGCTCATTTTTTTTGCTGCGTCTTGTGCTGAGCCAGTGATAATAATAGTTTCTAGTTTTTCGGTCATTATTTCAGCTATTGATTGGGTCATGCTATTTACAAGTGATCTTATCTGACATGTATAAATTTGTATGACGAATGATTGAAAAGCCTTTACAATGTCTAGAATGGCATTCTAACACCAATAACTATAAAATTCGCAAGAATCAGCTTGAAATCTATTCAAAGCTATAGTCGAGTCAGTCAGATGTCAATCTTATTATATCATACCCAATATGAGACATGTTATGTAAAAAAATACGTTATAAAGTATAAAAAAGCGATTCCAATAGTTGTATCCAATATTCGAAGGATAGATATTGTCACTGATTGGATTGGGTGTCAGTTCGTGTTGGAATTGAATGTAGTTTTTTGTCATCATGTTCAGGCTCATTCGGAGTTCTTTTTAGATAACCCACAAAGTCATTTGTCGTAATTATTCCCAAAGGTTTGTTTAAGTCTTCGTTTTCTACTACGAGTAAATGTTTGACCTTATTCTCAATCATAATATCTGCAGCCACTTCAACAGAGGAATTGGCATCAATAGTAACAGGGGGAGAAAACATTATCTTCTGAATATTCACTTTGCCACTACTTACATCGTTAGCAACCACTCTTCTAACTAAGTTTTGTTCTGTTACTATTCCTATAGCTTTGTCATTCATGTCGGTTACAACAAGGGAGCTCACATTCCCTTCGGTCATCGCCTTTGCTGCTTCCTGAGCAGATGCAGACATATTAATTTTTTCTAATTTTTTAGTCATTATTTCACCTATTGACATTATCGACATATTTCATCATAAAATTAAGCTATTAATTGTATTTAAGTTGACTCCTATTCAATATCGAATTAAAAAGTAGCTGATAGATAGCGTGAAGGTGCCTCAGTTCAATAGACAGAAGATAACGTCTACTACCTAGCTATCTATGTATATTCTAATAGAGATGGTTTGCCGTTATAAGATGTCTTTTTAATTTCTTTGGCTAACTTGAAAAGATCATCTTCCAGTACCGAGCGTAAATTTTTATTGTAAATTGCAGCAGCAGGGTGAATTGTTAAAAAATACTTTTGTCCATTTCTTTTTACAATTTTTCCTCTATTGGCAGTAATAGATTTCCCACCAAGAATTGAGGAATAAGCTGTACTTCCCAATATACAAATGATTTTCGGTGAAATAAGTGAAATCTGTCTTTCGAGATAAGGTCGACACGCTATTCGCTCGTCTTCCTCAGGAACCCTGTTGCCCGGTGGTCGGCATTTTACTACATTTGTTATAAATACCTCGGATCTTGTTATTCCTGCTTTTTCCATTGCTGTGCTTAAGATGCTACCTGCGGCTCCGACAAATGGTTTTCCCTTTTCATCTTCATTTTTGCCAGGGGCTTCACCGATAAATATTAATTTCGCAGAAATCTGTCCTTCACCTGGTACTGCGTTCTTTCTATTTCTGGAAAGTTTGCAAAGTGGACAACCTATGATTTCACTAGAAATTTTTTCTAATGAGTCATTAGGAAAGTTATCAGTGACCATCTATGATACATTATATGACGCATAGTTATTATATAAAATATCTAATTTATAGTAGCAAAGTGCTTTGTTGCATAATTCATAAAAATCGTTATTAGATGACGACTTTAGCAATTCTCAAGAATGGACCAAATACGAATTACTCTATTTTGGTTGAAGGTTTCAAATTTAGTTGACTAATATCGTATTCATGCAACAAATCAGTAGCAAAGCTATTATCCAATCATAAATGACTTCCTTTGGAGTGAAGGGTTCTTGTTATCTACATTCTAATAGATACTATTTAATATTACAAATTATGTCGTTCTTTGAGTAAGGTGGCTTCACTGCTGCCTCATTAAGGTTATACTAGATCACTGATATTATTTCGTACAAATATTCATTGTAAAGTTATTAATGGCAAAACCATAATTTCGTAATCTGTGAAAATCTCTTAATAGATGAGAAGTCTGTTCTATTATATGCAACGTGTATCTCGCTTAAAACATTACCTACCTAAATTATGTTCGATTTTGGGATATAATTGATCGCCATTATAACCAGAATATGAATAGTTATGTATGACTAATTATTATCTTCTTACTGGGGGTGCATTCGGTTGTTGTCTTTAATGTAAGGGTATGGTTTCTTCTGAAATTAGGATTTCAATGTTTTGCACCAATTCTAAGAAATCCGCGAGATAATTCTGATCCACATATGAGAAGCAGTTTTCGATACTTCCTTTAGTCATAAGTGATCTTGTTGTCACTGTTAACTCCACCTACCCACTGTAAGATCTGCAATATTACTATAATTATAATTGCTGTAGTTTAAAGAATGAATGGTTCTTTTATTATATACTGTATAATATCGACTGTTCTAAATGACAACTCTGTTGGAGTCACATTGTGTAATAATAATACAACCGTTCATATGAATAAAAGATGATAATTTGGAGGATGTAATTTTGTTTATTCTGTATATCTATCACGCTACTCATAAATTCTACTTATCCTAACTCGGCCCTAACTCTTTTTACTAAATCCTGTATTTGAAATGGCTTTTTGATAAAACAATCCACATGTGATGTTGGGAACTTTTCTCTTAACATTTCATAATCAATTTCATATGCAGTAATATAACAGACTTTGAGTTTCTTATTGTTATTGTTATTATTATTATTTTTCTTTTTTATTTCCTCATAAAGTTCAAAGCCGCTAAGTTGTGGCATTTTAATATCAAAAAGAAATAGATTGTAAAGATCAGCTTTGAAATTTGACAATGCTTCTATAGGATCATTGAATGTATCAACGGCATATCCATTATCTTCTAAGCCTATTTTCAATACTGTAGTGATATCTACGTCGTCATCTACAAGCATTATTCTATTATTAAGATCATTCTTCATTTTTTCCTAAATTGTAATCACAACGGTGCTGCTATTTAAGTTCGTATGAAAAAGACCTTAAAATAATGTGTTATGCAATATCTGAAACATAGGCTCATATATCGTATCGATGTATTATAGCCAGTGCGGCAATGTGAGCGAAACGGCCCAAGAAGCCAGAATGGACTACCAAGAGCATATTTCCACTAGGGTGGAACTATATTCATAGATTTAACCGAGATTGCTAACGTATTGTGAGTGTTGTTATTATCATAAGTATATTCAAACAATATTCAAACAATATTCAAACATATTAAGAAATGCATCTACCCCATATAGCATATCCATGAAAAACGGCATTTAGTATGTTCACCTACTATAATGATACTATCAATCTGATTCTTACCTGATTGTTATACAATCGCTTTTAACTATTGATTATTTCATGTCGAAGAAGATGAGCAATAAAGACAACAAAAACTTAGTCAGATCAGCAAAACCAAAAGAAGATTGGACAGGCAGAGTCAAATCCTGAGACCTCAGGGCCAGCAGAGAGTTTACGTGAAGAAGCTGCGGAAATGACGGACGAAGGGCAAGATCCAAAAGAACCAGCATAAATAAATATTAACTCCAATAATTTATTTTTATTTTAATTTATCTTGCCCTTTTTATGACAGTTCCCTTACATAACATTTTTGAAATTCATAAGCAATAAGTTACAAGTTAACAGATAGATCAATTTGTTGAAGATTAAGACCGTAATAACCTCTCTCCTTTTGTAACGGCAGTTAGTTTTTCGCTGCGTGAGTATGATTTATCAGTTATGCAGTTTTAGTTTAATTTTAAACGTCAATGAACAAGATAAGATTCAACCCTTTACGCCTGTATTATATTCATGTCTATTCTGCTGAATTTACTATCATATATTAATCATAATGAGAAGATATCTATCAAACGTTTAGCTAAATTATAGAAAATGTTATATCTATCAACCAAAGTATATCTTGTTGATGTTAGAAAATATAGCATACATTGGTCTTAGTTTTG
>DATDFS010000312.1:0-2474 GCA_036522495.1 Nitrososphaeraceae archaeon
CTGCGTTACTGATAAAATTGTCTTCTTTGCTTGCTCTTTCTATTACACGGTTAATAGAATTTGTGTCATATGAAGGGGTATGCCTATCCGAGCTTACATTACCTCTCAAATTATCTCCATTTTCCATTTGTCTTTATATACGCCGTTAAATATTGTACAATAACTCTCATAATAGTTTCAGAGCAGACAATTGGTTATTTTAGGCAAAATTTGTCTTGTGTCCTTTTAAATATTATGATGAATATCAATCACTGTGATAAAAAAAGCTATAGCCTGCATATTGGGAGGAAATTGATAATAGGATGACCAACACCACCAATGCGAATGTTGACAAATTTATTCCAACAGACAAACAATATCCAAAGTTGTCAAAAGCGTCTTCAGGCTACCTGGAAATTGAACAGTTTAAAAATGCAGACTTACATACAGGCTATTTCTGCTACAACTGTGCTTATTTCATTAAGCCCAATCACTGTGCAATAGTTGAAGATAGTGGTCCAGATGTATACGAAAAAGAGTCTGGAATTATATCACCTTATGGACTTTGTACATTATGGGATCCTAATGAGCAGGAGACTCATTAATAAAAGTCGAACATATAGTAGTAGGAGTGCATGTAAGAAATATGCCCAAGATAACCGATAAAATTAAAGAAAAAATAGGGGCGGTTGATAACCTTTCGAAATTTAAGAAATTCACTAAATTAAGAGCTTCTTATATAGAATATGATAAATTTTCCGATTCAAATTTACATGAGGGTTACTTTTGCTACAACTGCATATACTGGATTAACGCCAGTGGTGGAAAATGTATGCTAGTAGAGGATAATGGTCCGGACGTATTGGGAAAAGTTTCAGATGTCATTGCTCCACATGGATGTTGTGCCGGTTATGAAGCCAATTACGACAAGCTACATGACACTAGGAATCCAGGTGAAGCTCCAGGAATAGATACTGAGAAAAATAAAGATAAAGTAACTACGGCAGACGTAAAATAAGTAACAGTTGCATATATAATTATGAAGGATGCACTGTTAACTACTACTACCCTGTCTGTTTACATCTTTTAATATTATGTTAACTATTTGTTAATGTATATACATTTATGAAAGGAAAGGACAAAACAGACAAAAGACGGCCATTTGCTGGTGTCATGTTAATGCTGCTATATTTTAGTAAGAAGGCTAAAGTCTTGATAGTTATTGGTGCTCTCTTGACGGCAATTGGTTTTATTGGCGGCTCTTATTTTGGCTCGATTGTAATAACTGAGACATCCCAGGGAAAGATGAATCAAGTTACTTCTACTCCATATCCTGTTAATGGAATAGACCCATTTTTGTCTGAAAAAATACTTTTTGGCATAGGTATATTAGGACTTGCAATACTCGGTCTTGGGATCGCTTCACGGAGTAGAGATAAAACTAATGTGGCCAAGTTAAAATAAAATAAATAATGGTGATTCTTTTTTTTAAATTAAGGAAGCTAGTGAGTGAGTGAGTGGTTAATAGATAACAATGTCAAGTCTGCTCTATGACAGCGTTTGAAATATACTGCAAGTTCAGAAGGCTATTTACTAAATTAAGCCTAAGCACAAAGAGATGAAGATAGGGCTGTACCAAATGTGTTGGTATAGACCGCTGTATATCAAAGCAACCATCCATCTTTGTTAGATGAAAACGTCGTTCGTCTGAATTAAACACATTAGGATATTATTATTTCCCACAACTATATCGATCGATATGCAATATCCTCGTTTTATACCCAAAACAACGAAATGTAACTCTTTTTAGTCTTATTGTGTTGCCATAATATATGACTGATTCAACAACAAAGCACGAGACAACCGGATTAGAAAATACTACATTCAACCTTCTGATCGCACTTGGTAAAGAAGCACAATTTCTGTACTCTACTATTGATACCTACAGATCTGATGCTGAAAGAGCTAATAGATCAGATTTAGTAAACATGTGGAATACGATAAAACAGGATAGACAAAGACATATGCAAATGCTAAGAGAGGCTCTCGAAAAGGAAGCAAAGGAAGAAAAGCTAAGGAAATAGCATCAGCTAATTCTGGGAGGAAGGAAGGAAGAAAGGAAGGGGGGAGGCAAGATGACCTCTACCGTAAGTTATTCTTTCTTACTTCTGCTTCTTACTCTTTCCTCTTGATTGGCCGCCGCCCAAATCGTTTCTGGCTTTCGCCATTTTTTTGTGTTTGCTAGAATCTGTGCTCTTGTCTTTAGCTGCATTCTTATTTACTTGTTTGTTTCCTTTTGATTTTCCTACCATCTACAATCATAGATATTGATTAATAGTATAAAAGACCATCATATCGACTAATAAGCCAATCAAAGTACATTATATTTTATCGTGGATCGATCGTTGGCTGAGTATCATTATTATTGTCACGAACATCCTATTAATGAATCAGTAGAGATCATTTAAAAATTAGGAGTTTTGAAGATGCATTTG
>DATDFS010000313.1:0-20663 GCA_036522495.1 Nitrososphaeraceae archaeon
GTGGCAATCACAGGTCTTGCCACAGGTGGATGATATTTTTTTGTTGACATTACTACTGCATTGTAATTCATTAAGATCTTGTCATTTGGGTTTGTTAGATACTGCTCCTCATGGTGCTTGTATCCAAAAGGATTATTTAGAAATATAATTTTGCATAAATAGCAAAGATAGTTGCTGCCAAGCCATTGGGACGTCTCTTTTTTCCATCTCTCGTTAACACTTTTCCACGCAGACTTTCCATTAAATGCCCAGCCATGACCTTTGACCAATGTTACAATATCTGTGTTACTGTTGTATTTTATTTGTGCAAAAAATGGATTGCCATCTAATACAATCAACGTACCGCCATTTGCTACAAATTGTTTTAGATTATCATACTCCTTTTGTGTAACGTACTCCTCGTGACCAACTATCAGGATATCATACCTGTTGCTGGTTATTCCATTTTTTATAAATATAGGAGAACCACTATCAACATCAGCATCTGTCAAGACATCAATGTTGGAATGCGGAAGCAACGTCTTCAAATGGCGAGGTAAGAAAGACAGTGTAGATGCAGAAGACGATGGTGTTAATTGCTTTGGTATCTTGCTTGAAAGTAGATTCAGATGTGTTGTAATATTCGTTCTTGCTGACGCGTGAATAAATAGGAAATAGAATTTGTAAAATGCACTGTTGTATGCTGCTGCTGTAAATGTGGGTTTGATAAATGCAATATTAAACCTTCTACTGCTACCACTACCACGAACACCTGCACCACTTATTTCGCGAGAAACTTTTAGCTTGTTACTAGAAATATGATTAATCGCTTTGATACTGTTGTTGTTTGACAAAAGCCCCATCGACACGGCTGCTGATGCTGCCAATGTCGACATGGTTATCAGAACAGCTAATACTATGCTAAAGATGACTATAGGCTTTCTAGAAAGAGTTGACAATATTTTTTGATGCTCCTTTTTTGTCTCCATCAAGTCTGTCATCAATATTATTTGTAGATTGTTTTGCCCCTGTATTATACATCAACAACTAAACATCCGCCTTACTATTACCTTTACTGTCATATACAAAATATATATGCATTATATGAATAATGGCTCCTTAGCGTTGAATTTGATTATATCTTGAAATCAAAAGTATTACAGAGAGCATGTAAATAGATCCTTAACAGAACAAAGAGCGCTATTAAGTTCAGCTCTTAACGCAGTAATTGAAGCATTAAGAATGAATCCTGATAAATATGCAGTAATTTACATAATCATGATGACGATAACAATACCGGTTAAATGATGAAGATAACGAATTCACAACATCTTCTGAACCGGCTTATCCAAATTATTATTACAATGAATACCATAAGGGCTTCTAAAATAGCATAAACATTCTTTAACAGTCTGTTAAATCAGCTAATGGATAAGACAATACTTGTAGTATTAAAAGGGGAATGAAGCGATTCTTCCAGATTAAAAATAATTAAAATTAATGGTGATATATTCTATATATTTTCTACATGATTAAGAGGTCTGCAAATGCTATTAAGGCCCTATGCTTATATCGCAGAAACGTTCGAACAAGCTTGTGAAATTTGAGTTTGAAGAGTTCTCCACCATAGAGGATGTTTTTCTATACCTTGTAGCAGTTGCGCCCTATATGAAACAGGTTCTTCCTGTAAGCTCATACAAGGGTTATGTATTCTCCCTTGTACCTTTAACTCCGCTGTCTGGAGACGTGTTCCTGATGGTCTATACTAAAGGCAACATCAACGCGGGGATGGTGGAGTTTGACATTTCTACTAAAAAGTACAACTCAGTCACTGCGGTTGAGCGCGCTGATAAGAATTATTTTATTATTCTGATTCCAAAGAGTACGAGTGTATCGGATAGTGCGATTGCACAATTGGAATCTAGCAAAAGGTAGAACTCTCACCTCTCAGGTGATCATGCAGAGCATATATTATATTAATCACTTATTCTGCATCACTGCCACTTCCAATATTTCCTTAGCACGTTTTGCGTGTTGGTCTTATTAGATGATGATAGTGAAGGCGATGTTGTTGATGGAGGTGCTGCTATAGTTGGCAATGCTGTTGCTGGTTTCGCATTTGCTACTATTTCAAATGAATTAATCATTTTTTGTCCAATTGGCAAATAACGTGGGTATGTTGCTGCTATTGGTCTTGTAATATATTCAATAAGGTATGCATGCTTTATCTCCCTTTATTGTATAAACTGCCCTTGTCTTTAGTCCATCCATCAGCAGCAGTATACATTATTTTGTGTGCAGGATTGTTTGCAAGACTAGTGTTATTCGATTCAATAAGCTGAAGCCTAGTTGGGATTGTCTTAAATAATTAACATTGGGATTAGTATATGTACCAGCGATAAATTATGAAAAGGTAAACTCTGTATTGCAATAGTAAGGACTACTACAGAGTTCGATGAAACCTTGGTACTAAGTATGATGGGTCAAAAGAGACGATAGTTTGCACCGAGTTATTACTTGCATTACTTTCTTTGTATAGCCAATCAGAGGGAAGTGTATCTTTATTTCATAAGTAGAATTTGTATATGTTAAAAGCAATTTTTTGACTGCTGTGTAGAAGTAGTAGAAGTAGTTGTTGTTGATGCCCTCTGCGTCATACCTTGCTGTTGGGAAAGAATGTTAGATATACTGACAGCAATTGGTATAGAAACTATCAATAATAAGAAAGGAAGTGCGGAAAATGATAAGAGTCTAACAATCAGTTCTTCTGCTGCCTGTTCTTGCAAATATAATACATTATTGCTTCCTTTTTGACTTTTTGTCGTCCTCTTTAAGCTGATTAGAGAGTCTCACAAGTTGCTTATAATGATGGAATATAATAGACATGAAAATCGGCTGTATTCTTATAGGATTGGCAGAATAAGAGCATGCAGAATTGTACAAATGACCGATTGAAAACATTCTATCAAATACCTTTCTGTCTGATTTGTCAAGACACTTTCGAAAAGGCTTCCATTCATATTCTTCCATTACACTGGCTATTCGAAATGAAGGAATTGTTCTTCCCATCTAATAACAACCATCCATATATTTTTGAGAAACCAAGGTAGGTAATAAAATACAATGAAACCAAAAGAGCAGTATCATATACAGTCGGTTTAAAGTTATTTTCTGATACTGAACTAACTCTATAAACTTTTTTAATTTGCTGTGGAAATTTTATTGAATTGCTTGCAAAATAGATTATAAGTATGTCACCAATTCTAACATTCCCGTGGTCAGCATCATGATGAGTGTCCATCCAATTTTCATGTTGGTAGAAACCGTCTCTAAGTATACTTTCACTTCCATATTTGCTGACTTGAATCAAAAAGTATTGGTCTGAAGTTTGCCTTTTTCTGTATCTGACGGTTTCATCACGAGGCAATAGATTCTTTGGCCTTAGGACATTTTATAAAGTCTTCTACATCATGATGTTGCAAGGTATTTGTTTCAAGAACCTATCACAAAACTATTTTCCATATTATAAGATCGGGTATGGGGAGGTAGATCCTTATCATATATATCTATATATTCATTATTACAATTATATCAAAAGATCTCTTTTTTTGCTGATACCAAATGAAATTTCCTTGTTACCATTGATACCGTCATTTTCCTTCAAAACCGTCCTTATAGATTTTCTGACAATAATAAAATATAGAAAAAACGATATAAATAAGATTGTGCGACTAGTTGAAAACTCGTCCAAAAGAGCCGTTCTCTTGATTTTATCAGACAACAACAAAAACAAAAAAGACAATCTATTGTATAGTTTTTAGTCTTACTTCATATGTTTGAATTCAAAAATATAACTAGCTGCAAGACCAGGAACAATTATACTATCATTAAGAAATGTTGTTCCTACTACCTAAACTAATAATCTTAATATATTCCAACTTAGCTTGTCGGCCACTTATGAGTACTGAAAAAGAAGAAAAAAATGATGATGAGGATGTTTAAGACGAAGAAGAAGAATTGGAAGAAGGAGTAGAGTAGTTTATCTAAAATCATTCCCTGACCGCCGCTAGGACCGCCGCCATTACCACCACTCTCCACTTCACTGTACCACTATAAGCAATTCTCTAGGAGGGGTATGAGGATCTAGATCCTCAAGTAAATTCTTATGAATCCAGTCTGCATTTCCTGACATGATGTAAACAAAGAGTAGCTTAAAGGATGGTAGGAGTATTGGAAATACAAAAAAGATTCCATATTCATCTAAAGCAAGTCTATCAGTTGAGTCATATTTTATGTTCTTCCTTCCTTGGCCGTATTACTGTTAACGTCAGTTATGTGACCATCGGGAAACAATTTCTTAACAATAGCACCTGCATATGCTTAGTTAGGATTCCTGGTGTTCTGCTCTGACCTTTTGTTTGTTACCTTCCATTCTTTGAGTTAGATTCTGAATAGATCTGACATACCTTCTTCAAAGGTTACATGGAATTCCTTCCCAGTATATTCATCGATTGAATCAACTCCAAAATGCCACATCTTGACTATCCACTGTCTATAACAAGGTATGGTAACAGTTGAAGGGCATTTATCATTACTTCTGCAATTGCTACCTATTGTATTACTTAGGTGAGTTTCCATCCTAATTAGTGCTTATAAAGATGAAGAATATCCTTTACATCAATCGCTCTTGGTCTAGATAAGCAAGCTACAGCAACACCTACGGTATCAGTATGGTGAATTGCAGATACTCTAACATCGATATAGTCAAAGAACGTCAGGATTGGTAGTCTTACATCTTGATTATCTGGATTATCGCACTATCTTTGTAGATCTTTGAAAATACATTACATATGCCATTTGCTTCAAATGTTAACCTAATTTTATGCAGAAATTGCTTTTCAGTATGACGATTTTTGAGCCATCTATAGATAGGGGTTTGCCTTAGAAGAGATTAGTCTACAATTGCATCTAGCACCCACATACGGTCTAGTGTCATCATTTTGTTGAATTTTTTGCCTGGTACATATAGAAAGAAGGTCTGGACTTGAATACTAGCTCCACTTCTCCTCTTTTCGTGAGCCTTAGATATTATTCCTGAAGGCTCCATTCTTCATTTGATACTTTTTGCCGCCTATTTCAAACTCTCTAAAATCAGCAAAGGAGAAAGACCTCTGTTCTATCAAGATAATTTCTTCCATTTTAGCTTCATAGCACCTTGAATCTTGTGCACTGAAATAACCACTTCACAGTCATAATCTGTCATTGTCATCGCAAGTGTCACCATCTAATGGGGTCCTTCTTCCGATAGCAGGTGAAATTACTTCCCTTGTACTTTTGTCAAGAACACCGCTGAACCACATCACGTCTTCATTGTGATACTTTTTACGACTGCCTGGAAATAGATCGCTCAAGATATCTTGTACTCGAATTGGAAATTCAAATGGTATGAGACCCTCGTTCTGAGATGAAGAAGCAGGATTGTCCATTTTTGAAATTGGATAGTCATCTACTTCTTTATCTACGATAGTAGAAGAGGTATTATCTCTCTTTGTTGAGCCTTGTTCCAAGGTCTGAGATTCTATCTGCTTTTGCTCAAATGGGTTAGAATTAGCTGGTGCGTCTCTGGCTATATTACCATCATTGGTAACGCGTAATAGCTTTTTCTTTGCCTCCGCTCCCCTCCTTCCAGCCTCTTGCCTCTCACTATCTTTCAATTCATCCGGCATGTTCTCGATAACTGTGGCTCTAGCCCATATTACCAAACAGTCTTTTAGAATTCTATCATACATATCGTCATTTAAAAGATTCGGATCCTCCTCTTTGAGAAGCAGATAAAGCTGCTTTATGGCCATTTGTGCAGTTGTCTTGTGGTCTTCCTTTAGTTGCTTTAAAAAATCGTCATATCTACTCATAAAACCATATCACCCAGGCATTGTGAGTTTGCCTTCTCTACAATTAATTGAGTTCTATCAATATGGCATCGTAAAAGATCTCCGTTGTCGATACCTAAATCTAATGCAAATTTTTTTGGAAAAACAAGCGTAAGATGCTCGCCAGTTAATGCTTGTAAAGGTCGTATTTCGATGTTTTCTTTCATTTTTGTGTTTGCCATACAAGTATAGTAAGGTAGAACTTTAATGAAGCATCCATTATCATAAATACAATGCATGGCAAAAATAATGTCGCAAATACGGGGCATCCAAGTATAATTTTTAAAAAGAACAAGGATGGAAGTTATGCCAAGAGTAGTCTATTATACCAAGATATTTTGAAATACTGCATCGATGGCAAATATAAAGAAAATGATAACAATCCTTTCGTTTATGGAATATAACAAAGTGGTTACTCGAGGCAAATACAGAGTTCATAAATTACTTTAAAGATGGATCTGCAAGAAACTATACAATAGCTAACAGAATAGGAGACAGATTACCACGAATCAAAGGCAAGGTACAAGAACTAGTCAATTGGGGTCTTATGACACAAATTGGAATCGCAAAGGAAACTAAAGGAAATGGCACGGTTCCCATCTTTCAATTTACAATAATAGGGCATGTTGTAGCGTGGGTTGTTGAAAGTATGAATGCTGATAAAAGAGACTATGCAATCAATCAACTCTATAATTTATTTCAAGACAGCTTCAAAAATGATCCCTCTTGTACCGATATGTTTAATTTAATTTACTATCAAAAATGCAAAGAACACGGTTTATTTGGAGATTTCGTTGACCGTTATAGAGAATTGCTTGAATCAGACATACCAATAATGAATAGACAAGGATTTTTTCAGCACTTGCTGATTTTACCAAAGTATAATATAGATAGTGATGTAGACTTTTGGACGTTATGGAGCGACTCTGTTTTACAATTAGATCCTGATACAAGGAAGCGCTTCTTTCATCATTTAAAGCTGGATATGGAAAGAAAAGCAGAAGATGAGTGCCATGCCTTTGCGGCATTTGAAAGATTGCGATTTAAAACTAGAGATAATCCAGAATCAGTTACTGTAGAAGGGCATTGTAAGAATTGCGGTCTTTATACACAGGCAGCATATAGGCTTCATGAATATATGCAAATGGTAAATAAAGCATATCCTAACGGGGTGATAATAATTACATGTTCTGCCTGTAAAAAAGATGGCTCTGTTGAGTTTCCAATACTAATCTAATACTTTATTGACGTTTTAACAGTAGCTTTGAATTGCTACATTGAGGCCCAACTTCATAAGGGTAGATGGGAAAAATTCCATTCATCAAAGCCTTTGTTCTAATACAATGAGATTAATAACTACAAATTCACGAGTCTCCCTCTGTGACTGGTACTCTAATCCTTTTTAAGGACTTAATTTTCCCTAGGATAGTTCCCTTCCAATGGTTTGTAGAAATATTTGTAGAGAAATACAGGCAGGTCACGGAAGTTATGTTATTGGCTTGAAATATTGTACAAGATGTGAGGTTTACTTGTACCGTGCTGGAACTTTTTGTCCCTGCTGCGGACGTCAGTTAAGGACAAGACCAAATAATAAAAAGGGTAAGGAAAGGCTTTTGCAAAGGAGAAAAGTAGTACGATTGGAATGAGTTCTGGATTACATGGAGACTGAAACTAACTAACTACTGTACACATTTTCATCTCTTGGCTTTCTACGTCAGCAAAACTGTATTGATGAAATGTCTTATGGAGTTGCAAGATAGATCGTTACTTACTGACGGCGGCAATACTACAAAATCAAGGATGATAGATTACGTCTTTAAAATCAAACCAAAGTATATTTTGATAGATGAAATTGATAAGATACCTACTAAAGAAAACTTACTTGTTTAACCTAATGGAAACATGTATAGTATAGTTACAGGGACAAGACATAGAAAGACTAGAACAGTGCAGATGAAGACGTGGGTATTTGCAACAAGTAATAGTTTAGATAAGATTATGATACCGTTGCAATCAAGATTCTTTGCTGTCCTACTATGCTCTTGATTGCATCTTTAACTTCTGTAACTGTCCTGTTTAATTTAAAAAGAGCAGTTCCAATTTTATTAATCCTGTATCGCCATTACTCCTACTGGAGCAGTTAAGTCGCGATTGGTATGTATATACTATAAACAGTTTTAAACACACATATCAACTAACTACTCTAAATTGTATTCCTTTTCTTCCAAGAAACTCGATTAAACGTTCTGCGTGTTTTTCATCTTCCATTTCAAGACTTAGATAGACACCTGCAGTTCCAGCAGAAATATTGGCACTCAATCTATCATGTTCTACTTCAACAATATTGACACTTAGCTCTGCAATCCCATCCACTACCGTCTTCAATGCTCCTGGTTTATCAGGTAGCTGGATAAAAATTTTGAGCATCCTACCCATCTGCATAAGACCTTTGGCCACCACTTGTCCAAGCAAGTACATATCAACGTTTCCTCCTGAAAGCAATGATACGACATTTTCGTTTTTCTTTAAACGAGCATTTGAAAGCAAATATGCAAGACTTGCAGCTCCAGCTGGTTCTATAACTAGTTTTAGTCTTTCCATAAGTAAAAACATAGTTTTAACTATTGAAGAATCATCTACTACCATTACGTCATCTATGTATTTACTGGCTATTTCATATGTCAATTTGCCAGGAGATTTTACAGAGATACCATCTGCAATGGTATATCCTGATTTTATATTCTGCAAAGAGCCCTTCGCAAGAGATTCTTTCATAGCCGGAAAAGCTTTAGATTCTACACCAACAATCTTCACATGGGGTTTTTTTGACTTGATTGCAATGGCAGTACCCGCGGCTAGACCTCCTCCTCCTATTGGTAAATAGACTTGATCAAGTTCTGGCAAATCCTCTAACAGTTCTAGACCAATTGTTCCTTGTCCTGATATTACCTGCGCATCGTCAAAAGCATGAATAATTGTTGGGCCTTCTTTCTTTGCAATTTCTTTCGCTGCAATCCAAGATTCATCATAATCTGACCCCTGTAGAACCACTTTTGCGCCATATGATTTTGTAGCCGATACTTTTGCTGGTGACGCATTTTGTGGCATTACGATTGTACAGGAAATATTATTCCTTGCTGCTGCATATGCAACTCCTTGTGCGTGGTTACCAGCAGATGCGGCAATAACGCCATATTTTCTCTGTTGCTCTGATAATGTGTTTACTTTATTAAGCGCTCCTCGGACTTTAAACGAACCTGTTTTTTGAAGAGATTCGAGTTTTAAAAAAATATTGGTTCCAGTAAGCCTAGAAAATGTATCAGATCTTTGCAATGGTGTTTTTCTAACACATCCATCCAGTAATTCCCTAGCTCTAAATATATCTTCGATAGTTGGAACCATATGTTTTTTGTCCGTGCTTGACATACTCCAGCCGTTCATAAAGATTAACTAATGCATTCCAGTTTATGCCTTAATTATAATTTTGTGTTATTTCAAATCCAATCATTCAGTTCAGTGGCTAATAAAAAACCTTGCAGTCATGATAAGGCTTTGTTGACTTAGTGATAGGACATAGCTTAGATGAAATAGCTATATTCATATCTATAAGAATCCTCAAAAGTATATCCATTATGCTTTACAATTGTATTCTTCAGGTCTTTCTCTCAGAAAGACCTCCCAAAGACTACTGCTATCCTAAAAAGAAATCATGTTTCTATTTTGAATTGGATTCAAATGTACAAACCACAAAAGATCATTCAAAAGAAAACGAAAGTAATGGAATTCATTATCTATAAAAGAATGCTCAAGGTGAGTAATGAGTGTGTATGGCTGTGTGTAGCATTTGAACCACTAGACAAGATAATTCCTGGAATTCGTACATCAGTAGAAAGAAGCATGCTTGTAGTTGAACGATTTATTGATGAACTATCAACAAAGTATGGTAAAAAGAAACAATCTCTATCCACTGATGGAGGCCCTTGGCATCCGCAGGCTTTGTAAATTCTTAAAATTAGAGTATCATCTGCATTCTACCTTTGAGAAAGGCATTATCGAAAAGACAGTACAATATGTCAAAGACAGAACTTGAATGCTTTGACGACTATTTTTCCTTGCAGAAAGTATAACTGCAAATTAGAACATGTAATAAATTGGCTGAATCTATTTGTCTATATGTGTGACAAAGTGATTGTTGAAAGTAGTATTGTCAACTGAACAGATCCCGAAATAAAGTCGTGAACCATATATACAACTATTGACCTGGTTGATATTTAGATTGTTTATCTTTCATCATATATTGCAGTATTTCTTCTACCTCATTGAGTTTGCCAAGAATCTGGTTTGTTGGGTCGATTGTTATTCCTTTGGTATTAATGTACGAATCCCTTTTTTTTGTTTTCTGATTCCTGATCATTTCAATATCAAAATATGTGACTACTCCTTCTTCTCCCTGCATTAATTTATTGTAGTCTATCGATACCGGAGATATTTGATACAATTCAATCAATAAATTATTTAGTTCTCTAAATAGCTGGATCTTTTTTTTGTGCATTTCTTCAAATTCAGGGAAATCATTTTCCACTGAAATTGCTTTTCCTTCTAGATATTCAAGGAGTGCCTTATCCTCATATAATTTTGCAAATAATTCCTCAAATCCCATTTCAGAGTAACCGATCTTTTCTAATTCCTTATGTACTAGGCTATTTCCTCTGCTAGACATTGATTTGAAACTCTCTGTTGCTTTGTCTGCAATCTGAGCTAATTCTTTTTGAATCGCAATAACACTCTTGTCAACTCTATAATACGGCAGAGCATGAAATTGTATTCCAAAATACCCATGCAGATAATATTTACCAACTTCCTGCGTAAACTCACAATAGATACGATGCAAGTCATCAGTGTTCGATCTTGATATGCCTGTTGTAGTCCATCCTTTAAGTGATTTAATCAGACATTGATAAAATACTATGACTTTCTGTAGTTCAAACGTATCAGCGTGAATAATACTACCATCTCCTAACATTACATTAACTTTTTTCATGGTAAGCTGGGTTTTCATGGCCTCCAGATACACAGATCTAATATTTTCAAAAGCAGAATTTACATTCTTGGTGAAATAGTCATCATCTTTGAATGGTAATCGCATTATCTTTTGCTGTACAACTATGTCTTAAATAAATATTGTAATAATACTTTTTCAGTCTCATGGAAAAAATGGTAACCTAAGTTATGATTATCATAGTAACTATATGCATGGGCAAAGAAATAGTAAATACATGATTATTGGACAGTTTCATTAACGACGTTTAAATTGTATGAATGACTATCAAGTTGAGCAACCCATTTCATTCTACAGAAGAGAGTACAACCAAAAAAACCCCAATAAAAACAAGAAGAAAGAAGAGATGAACAAAATGCTAAATCAATTGTAATATGATTGTACAGAATGCAAGTAATTTTAATCAAGGAAATATGACAGGAGATAATGGAATATACTCACTATTTTAGAGTAGGAATTTAAAACATATTAGATGGTTAGGAAATCCGCACCTTTACACTTTCTACATTCTTGCATCTTATTTGTTTGTTTGCGGTTTGCTGTTGCTGCTATTGTCGTTGACACATAGTAAGAATATCTCCAAAATTCAGAATAACATATGATATATTGTAATGAAAGGGAGAGGGACTGAGGAATCTGTATAAGCAGACAGGCCGTATCTCTTACTGACTTACTGAAGTATACACATTTACTTAAGTCATATTGACACGTTATCAAGACGTTGGAAAATAGTGAAGTCGCAATAGTCACTGGAGCAAGTAGCGGTATAGGATATGCTATTTCGCTAGCATTATCAAATGCTGGTATAAGAGTAGCAGTTGGAGCAAGGCGCACAGACAGATTGCAAGAGCTAGAAAAGCAAATCATCAAAAACAATGATGGAGGAGGAGAAACCTTTATTCAAAAAAAACTTGACGTTACAAGCAAATCGGATTGTGATTCATTTGTTGATGCCATAGTGGGAAAATGGGGAAAAGTCGATATTCTCATTAACAATGCTGGCTTAATGCCACTAAGTTATTTCAAGAATGGCAAAGTGGAAGAATGGGAACGGATGATTGACGTAAATATCAAAGGAGTCCTATACTGCACTTCTGCAGTAATTCCACACATGTTAGATAAAAAATCAGGACATATAGTTAATATCTCTTCGGTTGCAGGTAGAATAGTATTTGCTGGAGGAAGTGTCTACTGTGCGACAAAACATGCAATTACTGCTTTTAGCGAAGGATTGAGAAAGGAATTAAGCCCAGAGCACAACATACGAGTTACATGCATTGAACCAGGGGCTGTTTCAACAGAACTATTGGAAACAATAACGGATGAATCCATGGAAGGACACATACAAGCTACGAAGAATATGAAAACATTACAGTCAGAGGACATAGCAAAGGCGGTCTTGTATGCAATACAAGCACCAAATCATGTGAATGTCAACGAGATATTGATAAGGCCCACAGCCCAAGAAAGGTGATAACTAACTCCCCTATTATCAGAAAAAGGAAAAATAAATTAGCAATAGCGACTACAATAACAGCTGACTCTCTTTTGGCAGCAGTACTAGTTGTGAGTATGCCAATACAAAGTGCACAGGCTGTTTGTGTATCTAGTCCAAATGCCCTCCACACTGCGTGTAGCGGTTCTAGTAGGACATCTTCAACAAACGGTTGTGTTGTGTTATGTTGACATATTATACAATAATGTGTTATGATGATAATGATAACTCATTTCTATAATATTGTTTTGCAGAACTAAAACCCAGTCTTATCTATGGGTTTGTATTGGAGGTTGACAAGATACTACTTTATGAATGAATGTTATGACTTGTAATCCCAGATCAAATTGTTTTTCTAATGCCTATTCTTCATTGCGACAAGATCTGTCTATTTGAATAGACTATATATACAACTATGCGTCAGCACATATAAAATACTCTACTACTAATCCAAAAACACTGTTTGCAAATTCTCATTCAATGAGTCTAGGGTTTTCATATCATCAGGTTCCAGCTGGAAGTCGAATACATGGCTATTTTCTCTAATGCGCTCTTCATGTATAGACTTTGGAATCACTACTGCATCATGCTGTAAGCTCCATCGTATCAATACCTGAGATGGCGTTTTCCCATACTTTTTTGCTACCGCTACAATGGTCTGGTGGTCAAGCCTCTTACCTCTTGTCAAAGGGCTGTAGGCCTCAAGCTGAATACTATTCTTTTTGCAGAACTGTAGCAGCTCTCTTTGGTATAGGAAGGGATGAAATTCAAGCTGGTCGACCGCAGGTACAACAATAACATCTTCTGAGTTCTGGAGGATCTCTTTGAGGTCTACAATTGTATAGTTGCTAACTCCAATCGCCCTAGCTTTACCTTCTTGCAATAGCTGAACCATGGCCTTCCATGTCTCAATGCTCCTCCCTTGTACTGGCCAATGGATAAGGTAGAGGTCTACATAGGCCAATCCAAGACGTCTTAAGCTCCTTTCGCAGGCTTGGAGTGTTGTGTTATATCCCTGGTCGCTGTTCCACACCTTTGTAGTAATGAACACTTCCTCTCTACTGACTCCACTTTCATGCAGAGCCTTTCCTACATCCGACTCATTACCATATAGATAAGCAGTATCAACATGACGGTATCCAATCTTCAATGCGTAGCTCACAGCACGTTCAGTAGTCTTGCCTGGAGGTGACTGATATACTCCTAGCCCAAGACGCGGGATCTCAACTCCATTATTGAGCTTTGCATGCGACTCTAAGTTTAATATCATATTTTAGTAGCAGTAATAGTAGCCGTTTGCATCCGTCACTTAACTCTATCGACCAGAAGCCTTGTAAGGTTCAGCTAATAATAATAAATTATTAACACTCAGGAAAAATAAAATAAAATTAGATTTGGACGTTGCTGGTTGTGCTACAATGGATCCTCTATTAATTGACAACAACGGTATAACCACAATAATAGGTAATATTCCAAGACTCCTATTCCTATCCCAATTTTTCTTCTGTGATATTATCATTTATTTTTTCATTCACATCACCACCGATCGCATATTGCCACTCTTGGAATCCAATGTTAATCATGGCAGAGCTCAAGACTGAACTAATTCAGTATCATTTTTATTGCTATTATCATCAGCAGCCATAGTCTTAACTCAAAATCTGTCCATACCTGTAGCATATACTAATAGCGATTTGTCATTTTTGACTGCATGATAGTATTCTAATGAATTTTTGAAAGCTGTTGGACCAGAAATTTGAGGCTATGTATCAGTACTACGAGTTGTACCATGGTTCATAACTCTTGAAATCCCAAGTAGGAGACACTTTCTTGAAATAAACATAGAATAGCTTGAAAATAATATGCCGATTTAGATAGATAGATTTTGATAGATCCTATTGATCGTAGTTGAATTAATAAGACTAAAAGATCTAGACACCTTGTAGTAAATTGAATCTACAACATTGGTGTGTATTGGATGAGCTCATCCATATCTCACAGACAGATGAGGAATATAAGCAATATGCGGGTTTGGATTTTAAAAAAGAAATTATAGAACAACTTGCAGAAATGAAGATAACTAACTCAAAGATTTTTATCGACTTTTTTAACGATCCGAGACCTCTTGTTCTTGGAGCAATAGAAGATATTGCCTATTCTAAAACCAAGAAACTCGAGCTAGAATTACACAATACAAGAAATCAGAAAGTGTCATCGTCAAAATACAAATTTGAAGGCTCTCCTGTCAACTGGAGTACTTGGCGTCAGTTCAATAGTCATGAAAAAAATCATACAAATCGAAAGGAATTATTTGATGAATTTATAGTAAAAACTAAACTTATAACGCCGATTATAGAAAAGCGATTTTTGTCAATAAAGCAGGTCTATGAAGAATATAGTAATAGTAGTAAGTATGGAAGTGAACAGAATAATAATAATAATAATAAATTAGACCCAGTTTCTGCCTACCTGGAACATGAAAATATATCCTACGATAAATTAATTGAATTTATCAAGTCCATTGGACAGAGAGCAAAGAAGCCATTTGAAGATGCATTAATGGACATTGGCAAAACAATTCTTGGTAAAGAACCAGAATATTATGATGATTTTTATTTTTTCAGAAATAAAATATATTCAGACATAGATGGTAATTTTATACCAGTAGATCCTCTCATCGAAGCAAAAAAGATACTAAGAATGATGGAATTTGATTTGTCTAGTATTCATTTCGATAGTGAAGATAGGAAAAATAAATATCCATCACCAATATGCTTCTTTGTAAAGGTACCTTATGATGTACGTATACTGTATAAGAGAGAAAGTCCGTATTTTGACTTTCAAGCTTGTTTCCATGAGACAGGTCATGCCATGCATGCTAGTTCAGTAGATGCAAACAACGAGTATTGGAATAAATATAGGATTCCAATGGGCATAGCAGAAGTATTCTCTACCTTTTTAGAGGGATTGACAAAAAATAGTACCTATACAAGTCCGTTACTAGGTTTGGACAAAGAAGACAAAATAATCAACAAATTAATATCGAGAAATCATTTTATGGAATTATTTTTTGTCACATTTTACGCTGCAAATTCATTAATGAAGATGGAATATTGGCAAAGAAACTTGTCAATAGATCAAGCATGCGAACTTTACTCTAGGCTGATTAAAGAATATACGGGATTTGAGATACCCGGAGAATACTGGCTATTACATCATATTCTTCCTGAATCAATTATGTATGTACCAAGCTATCTGCTTGCAGCTGTGAGAGCAGCCGAACTAAATACCTATATGAAAAATAGATTTGGAGAAAAGTGGTGGAGGGAAAAGGAATCAGGTCGAAATCTTAGAGACATAATGAAGCCAGGGGCAAGTATAGATTTATCAATATTTTCTAATCTTGATAGCAGCATTTTTGTTAAAGAAATTACAGAACAAGTTTAACAGCATAGCCAACGATGTTGCAAGTATTTTGCTACTTCCTGCAATATTATCAAAAACAATCCTCATTTACAGTCACTTAACATAATGTAGATCCATAGTCCTGAAACTGCTATATTATCCACATTGATATTCAATGCTATGATAATTCCAGATCTTATTCCATTTATCACTAAAAGTGGTCAAGTTTAAACCGGAGCCACCCCAGAAAAAACATAGTTGTATAGCTTTTAGTGTGATTGAATGGCGTTTTTCTAGTAGCGGTCCTTGATCGAAACTAAGCTTAGGATAGTTGCTACTGTAGATAGCAGTGCAGCACCTATGAATGCTAGGTTGAAAGCGCTATTTAATGCACTGATATTCCTGCTGCGCCACTATTATGAAAAGTGTCAGTCTGCATAAGTGTGGCCATGGGTGACTGCTAGACCAAGCGCAGAACCTGCCATTGGGGTTGTATTGATAATATTTTTTATTCGTTGTTATCATTCTTTTTTACTTTCAAGCATCATCTTTTGGAAAAATCGAACTCATAGTAACCGCATTGGACTTGCGATCTTTATCAGTCACTACATCATGTATATCATCATCCTAATTATTACTCGTTACTCAAAATGAGCGTGGTTGTCATACATACATACATTGATTTTTTATAGATGAAGCGAGAATCCTGTCGCAAACTCTGCCATTATAAAGATTATAGTAAATTGCAATGCGGCTTGAATGGCAACTACTTTGACATATCTCTTCATAAGTTTCTGAATCTTTAGCATATCTGATTCGCTCTTTCTAAGTTCAAAATATACGCGAAGGTTAGTAGGTAGGAGTATTCCTAATCCCTGTATCATCATTACTGTGACAATAACCAATACTGCAGAAATCCAATAAATTGTTGGAGGCTGTAGAGTAATCAAACCCATTTTTGAAGCAAGAAAATAACCAGCTGTTGTTGTTACAGCAGAGACAGTTGGCATAAAAAAGACCATTTTTGGCATAAGCCAGGAAATAACTTCTTTACGTGTAGAAAGACTAACATTTCTAAGTATCGGACCTAGCAGAAAGGCCATAAAGATATCAGTTCCAGTCCATAATATGGAACTAAAGATATGCACATAATTGAGAAAAAGAAAATTAGCAGTCAGAATCGCTGCTATTAAAGCAGCTATCGGTATAACAATCCACATATTTGCACGCACAGAGATTGGTGGAGCGCTGGTTTGTTGCATGGTGAGAATTATCTCCTCTTTCTTTTAATTCTTAATAAGTTTGTATATCTAAAAAGCAAAATTTTACATCTCCAGCCAGCTTATAGCGTCTGACCAGAACTTAGTCATTTGCACATGATCTTTAAATCTGCCTTTGAATTCGGATAGATAGAATCCATGTTCAGCTAAAATTGGAATTGCCGACACTATTATCTACAACTATATCATACAACTGTTTGTTTTCTTCCTTTAACTTCTCTCGACTTATTGGAAAGTAGCCTTTGCTTGCACCTTATAGACCTTCTTTTATCTTATCTTGGTATTGAAGTTTAACTTTTCTAATTTATCATTTATCCAACCATTCCTTTATAACACAATAAGCTTCTTTTGGCAGCTTTTTTACGTTGAGCAGATATGGAGAAAGTATCTTCCAGACAGTCAGAGGATTTTCTAACGCTTCGTTATCTACCGATCTTGTTTAGTTAATTCGATTTTTATATTCTTGATTTTGTGGAGCAACAGTCATATGAAATCTATCATGCTTTTTATCTTGCTCCTTTAACTCTTCGATATCATCAATTCTCTTATGAATGAGCCACCTTCTAAAATCTGGTAGGAGAGGCTGTATTGATGGTCTTTTACCATCCCATCTTTGTATTATCTTGACCTCTGCATCTTGGTCTTTATATGGAATGCATTTTGAGTTTAGGCTTCCTGGAATCCTTAGCAAACATGACTTTACAGTAGGATTGTGTAGACGGTCTGCAGTATAATCTGTTAAATATTCTTCTGCAAATTGAATGAACATACTAGTTAAGTCTTTGTCCAGGTATTTTGTAAATTCATAGAATGTTTCGTATTCTTCTAGAATAAGTCCACTATTGGAATCTCACTCGACTGTATTATAATTACACAGATTATATAATCTCCCATTGATAATGTTATCATAAACTAATATGTATTTACAAACAAAAATTAAAAGAAAGAGAATTTCTGAAATACTGGCAATTGTTGCAATGGTATTGTTACTAACATACATTGCTGACGCAGCTGTAGCGCAAGGTAATAAACAAGGCTTCTTGCCAATGAGCGCGGCCCAAAGAGGAATGATATTTGGTGGATCTACAATAATTTTGTTCTTTGTGTCTTTTGGAATAGGATTTGGAGAAAAGACAAAGATAACAACCATTTTACTCATAGCAGGTGGTGCACTCATTGGAACTTCAGTATTGGGAGCATCGGCCATGGCGAAAGGAGGACTGGCAGCAATTCAGAGTTCATTTGTGGGTGTAATTATACTAGGATATATCATAATGGGATTAGGTATACTTAGAGCAGTTCAGAAGAAATGATCTACATTGTCAACATAGACATACAAAGTCATAATAACAATAAGAATATATATCAAATATAAGGCATAAATTTCCATAAAACGGATGGCAGCAGCAGAACATCCCACCACCATCCTGATTGACAGGAAAGGCATATTGTGGCATACTTTCGGTTCAAATGGCTCTCTGGAAGGAATGATTAGACGCTTCTTAAATGGGTAATCGAAAATTTTGGTTCTGGTACAAATGCAGCAAACTAGCATTTGATGATTTTACTTTTGAATTTTTCAGGAATTGACTATATATCATGGCTACTATGCAAACCGACGGATTTAATATCGCTAGCGCCATCCCTAGGATAATTTGTCTGCTGGGAACAACAGCGATATGACGAATCCAGGCTGGATTGACGTAACAAAATATTCAGAATTTCAGGTATTAATGCTATTTGCCCCTCGAACTGGAGATACTTATTTCTCAATCCATGGCTGCAACTCATCATTCCTACGTACATAATAGGCCTTTACCCATTGTGCAGATTCTGTATGATGGATCGTTCTTCTCTTTTGTCTAGCCAAATGGCATCATATTGTTATTAACAAAAGTCTGATTTATAACTTCAAGTTTAAATTAGCTGTTCGGAGATTTGTAGTTCTTGGATATACCTGTTACGGTTGTTATAGTTCCCAGACACAATAAACACAAAAAATCATCAATTATAGACGTAATGTATTCATAAAGGTTATTCCAGTCTACCGCAATTGGAAACACAGATTGTTGATGTAATTAAAAAAACTCTTCTCTTATATTACTAACTGCATATAAAATTATAATTTATATTATTAGCGTCTTATACAACTTCTGCTGTAGCGAATCTCTCTCCTACTTGTATAATCTTTGCTTTTACGTTCTGTCCTACTTGTCCATTTTTTACAAAAATCACAAATCCTTGTATTCTGGCAATACCGTCACCCCTTCTACTTGTCTCTGTAATCTGTACATCATATTCTTTACCTGTCTCTACAGGCTTTGGGCTGAAGCTTCTGTTAAAGCCGCCGCTATATCCTCTTCCTGATCCGTAGCTCATTAAAGTTCAAAAAATATAGCATTTATTCCCAATATTAATGAATGCATTCTGATTATAGCAGCACATAGAAAAAACATCCAACAAATTGTCATATATGAAGTCATAATATATGATCTTAATTGATCCTGTTCTTCTTGTTCTTTGTGTTAGTGCTAGTATTTGTATTGGATTGATCTGCAACTTCCTTAGTTTAATATCAAAATGGGTGCCTAATAAAGAGACAAGATTGACATGGGGCCAGTGGGATTTGAACCCACGACCGCCAGCGCCCCAGGCCTATACCTCCTTTACTAGAGATGGTATCCTAGACCAAGCTAGACGATAGCCCCTTCCAACAGTCAAATTGGACTAACCTCTTTTAAATGTACAGTGGTTTATTGGGACATGTACAATACGCAATTACCATTAGACTTCATATGCTTCGCATGAGACCAAGCATCAATACTTATATATACAAGACAATTGGCGATTAGGACGTATTAGAGATCAATCATTTGATTCCCAAATCCTAGCTTTTCAATATGTTTAATTTACAAGCATTCATACTAAGAATCTGTTTTCTAATCATTCTACAAGACTAGAAATAAGATATGTAATTGATTATGAGATGAAAATGGAGGAGATAATAAGAAGTAATTTTCCTTCAATCTGCTCCGATGACTCTAATGATGATAGCAACAGAAACGAACATAATTAGAAAAGAAGCTTTAAATTTACCCAACTACTCGAATTATTTCTTTTGAAGAAGAGCTAGACTATACCTTAAGCCATTTGAAGAACCCATTTGGCTGAAGATCTATATCACTACTGCTAATATTTATTACTGTAACTGATTTAGCAGGGTAATTGCCACTTTCCTAGTCTTATCTATTGCAATTCTAGCACTACTAATCATATTAGTAATATATATATTATAACTATGATTGTTTACAATCCTCAAATGGTTCGAAATAGTGGTGGGTTGGAGGATTAATTATATCTATATACAACAGACAATGATTTAACACAAAGATACATCATTAATCTGGTAGAATGATCACTTGATCGATCGAATAATATGATCAAATAGCATGATCGATAGTACGGCTTCCCATAAATATTTGATCTATTACAAGATTGTTATGAAATATAGAAGC
>DATDFS010000314.1:0-4801 GCA_036522495.1 Nitrososphaeraceae archaeon
GTTTCCGGTATCATATTCGATAAGGGGATTACGCCTATGTTAAGTAGATCCCTTCCTGTATCATACACAGTCATTCTGATCCTACCCCAAATGCATTGGGATGTCATAAACACCATTATCCCTGATTCTATGGCCTTTTGTATTTTCGGGATACATTCTCTGCTTATATGACCTAATCCTGTACCTTCAAGGATAATTGCCTTGTATCTCGGTGTCGTCATAACGTGAGTTATTAACTCGGGATCAAAACCAGGATGGTATTTTAGCAAAATAACCCTGCTATCATAATCTGACTTGACTGCAAAATTACCACTACCATCCCAATTATTGCTTCGTTTTTGTAGTTTTATATCCAATTGTTGTGGCTGCGTTTCTAGAAGATCACCCTTGATAAGGGCAACAGGTATGGCGCCTATTGATTCAAAGGCATTACGTCTACTTGTATGGTTTTTTCTTACGCGAGTCCCAATATGACAGGCAATGACATCGTCAGAATAACTGGCATGCATTGCAACGAATACGCCAGAAAAGTTGGACTTTATCGAAAATATTGTAGCGCCAATGAGATTTAGAGCTGCATCAGACGATGGTCTGTCAGATGATCTCTGCGCTCCGACCAATACTACTGGTATGGGAAGATTTTGTAAAGCAAAACTGAGAGCTGATGCTGTATAATGCATCGTATCAGTTCCATGGGAAATAATGATTCCCTGATACCTGCCTGACTTTACTTTTTCCCCTACCTTATTAGCAATCAAAGTCCAATGTTCCGGCCTTAGGTTTTCGCTATATTCATTTAACAGTATCTCAGGATCGACTGAAGCATACTTTGCCAATTCGGGGATAGAAGCATATAGATCAGACGCAGAAAGGGCCGCATGGACTCCTCCGGTTCTATAATCTATTCTGCTTGCAATCGTGCCACCCGTACTAATCAAAGCAATCCTTGGATGTAATTCGTCCTGCTTTTTATCTTCATTCTCTACCTCTCCCCTTTCATCTGGTAACCAAGCATTAGTGGCCGTAGATCGTGTAACATTAGGTACAATGGAAACATTTTGATCTGAGCATTGCATAATTTTGATTATGGATCGAATATGGGTCAATTCAATCCCAATATTATATCCACTTTTCAGTTTAATAACAATGTGGTTTTCATCAGCTGATTCATAGCGTGGCATCAAGATAGCTGTAAATTCAGTATCGGAGGTGGTGGTGCTTATCTTAACGGTGTCTCCTACTGAGATGCCCTTTGCAGTAAGCAATCCCAAACTTTTCCCTTTATATTCACTCGCGATATCCTTATTTTCTCCAATCGGCAAGATATTTACCTTAAACAGATATATCTTCTGCATATTATACATTGAGAATCCAGTCAGAATTACTACCAAATGATTAGTTATCTGAGGATCCGTTAACTGCTATTGATTAGGTGCCTACAGTAAAACCGTATCTATAATATTAAATATTGAATAGCCAAACCAATCCTCTTCTGTCCCCTTCTATCTAGCGGTAGTAGTTAATTCTATATGTGCCATGTTTTGTTATCTTGAAAATGATTCTTTAGAATCGAAAAATTTAAGAAATATCGGAGAATGATCCTCTGTATTTAAGTTGTTTAAGGTATTCGATGTGTATGTTCAATGATTACAATACTTCTTAGTTCAAGAATAGCCAGAATAGCCTCTTCTATGATGCGTTTTGTAATGTAGCCAAAATCCCATGCATCTATGAATCTTTGGTATTCTTGTTCTAGTATCATTGTTGTATCTTGGAATTCAGCCATTTTCTCAGGAGTCTCTGGCGCCTCATAACCCTTGGCAACCATAATGGGGCATCTCTTGTCTCCTGATAGGGGAATATACCATGCATTTTTTGCAAATTCGTATTTACCTGTAGTGATAGCATTATACATGCGCATTAGTTCATCATTTGATAGCTTTTGTAAGTCAATGAACCAAGATTCGTTCTCAAATTTCACTACTGATGGTCTGTTGTTAATGTTGCCATCCATTCTGCCTTTTACATCGTTATTTCCAAATAACAAATATGCTATAGGTATAGTCAAACAGATAAAAATACATTTTCACCATCTTAACTAAAATCTTGAAACGAGCAGCAATAAAGTACTATTAACAGGAAAGATTATTCCATATGTCGAATTTATTCACACAGTTTACGAACTAGTTCCACTTGTGCATCGCATCTTCATTAGAAGATAATCACTCAATAATGCTCTGATGGTTTCATGTGATGTTTCCAATAGTTGTTTCTCCCTCGCTCGCAATGAATCGACGAAAATTAATTAAACTTATAAATTTATTAATTTGACTCAGAATATTTTTGAAATATTGCTTTGATCCTCGCTATCCCATGTATATCTTCCACAATTTTGACAGTGTGTGGGGTGACAAGTTTCTTCCAATCCGCATCCCTTGCAATCCTTGACCTAATTTCCGTAGCGGACAATTCTTTTCTTTGACGCAGTATTGGTCGGACAACCTTCGTACCTCTCTCTTTAAAAAGGAGACAGGTAAACTTATCATTTGTGAAAACCACCTCATAGCTTGGGACGAGAATATCTATGTAACGCGTCCAGAGTGAATGCACACCTACATCTGCAACGGGGATCAGAACTATTCTTTTTAAATCAACTTCGTCGTCAGCATTCAGCGAACCTTTAATCATCTGAATGCGTTCGCCTGCAGTAAATGGGTTCCTTAATTCATGACTTTTCTGCGCGCTTCCTATTACTATTACAAGCTCTTCGATGTGCCTGAGTGCAAATTTGATGGTGGCTAGATGTCCTAGATGAAAGGGTTGAAATCTTCCTACAAAGAGCCCATTTGGCATTAAATATATAATGTATTTGATTAGATAAAAATAATCTTGTTAAATTATCATGTTGATATCTAGCCTTCTAATACACAATAAAAACTGTCATAATTTTCACATCGGTAAGATCATTTTAATCATGCTTTTACGCCATGAAATGAGATCTCAACTTACCCATCTTTATTATTAACTGTAGTGTTTTCATCAATCCCATCATCAAAATTGCTGATTTCAGTCTTAAAGAAAGGGTTTTATGCTTCATTTGAATAGGTGGTAGAGAATTCTCCATGCTAAAAATTGATGGCTCGTATGGTGAAGGAGGTGGACAGATTCTAAGAACAGCGGTTTCACTTTCTGCAATAATAGGTAAACCAATTGAAGTCATCAATATTCGATCCAAACGTTCCAATCCCGGTCTGCGTCCACAGCACATGATTGCAATAAAGACCGTTGCAGACCTGTTTCATGCCAGGGTTGAAAACTTGAAAGTAGGGGCAGACTGGATAAAGTTTATACCAACTACTGTCGATAAATTTGAACACAATTTTATAAAAATCGATGTTGGAACCGCAGGCAGCATCCCACTGGTATTGCAAACTGTAATTCCTGCAGTCTCTCTTTCTGGTAAAAGCCTAAGCATTCAAATTAAAGGCGGTACCGATGTAAAAATGGGTCCCACAATAGATTATTTTCGATATGTTACAATGGGAGCATACAGAAACATTGGAATAAACACCACTATAGATGTTTTGAAAAGAGGTTACTATCCAAAAGGCGGAGGCATAGTAACAGCAGAAATTAGTCCGTGCCAAAGACCAAGCACATTTGATCTTTTGAATATAAGGAAGCTGGAACCTAAAATTACTGGTGTGTGTTGTCAACTATCTAAAGATGTTGCAGAACGCCAGATTTCATCATCTCTTTTAAAATTAGAGAAAAATGGTGTCTATTGTAGTAGCTATTCGTCATCATTTGAAACTTCATTATCGCCGGGCTGTTCGATTCTGGTATATTCTGAATCTGACTTTGGTCCGTATATCGGCGGCGATTCCATAGGAGAAAGAGGTAAGTCGGCAGAAAATGTGGGATCAGAAGCTGCAGACCTATTTTTGGAAAGTTACCGGGATAGCATTCCTGTCGATTTCTTTCTTGCTGACATGCTTGTGATTCCATTAAGTCTCTCAAAAGGAGTATCACGATACAGGGTAGGAAAACTTACTGATCATCTTAAAACAAATCTACAAATTGTAAGCCAGATAGTCGGTTGCAAATACGATATTGAACCTGCAGATAAAAGCTACATCATTAACATTAAAGGGTATTTCTGTAAATAAATGTGGTATGTGTCTATGCATGGTATTTTCATTAATCCACACGTAAGTAATTATATTTGATCCAGAAGCTCGCTTGCTCAAGTTGATCAGTTTCATAAGCTCAGTTATCCTCTTGGCCTTCGAGTTCTCCCAACCTTGATTCTAATCCGGCAACCTTATCAATCATTCCTCTATACAGAGGCCTGGTTGCTGCATGAATCTGATATGGGTAGGCTAACATTGAAATCGTCAATCAGAAGAGGGTATTAATATATAGTTCATTCTTGGCAAGTGCTAAGGGCATTATGGTATAGACTTTTTCCGAATTGTGCAACAATGCCCTAAGATATTTGGCTATATCGCTATATCCCTCGCTTTCCATGCAATGTGTCTCCCGCCAGATATATAACAAAACCAAATTGGTATTGGAAAATTATTAATAGAGCATAACTATGCCTTAATAAAATAACGCAAAAACAGAAAGAAAGAGAGGGATAGATTATATAGATATGAAAGCAGTAATTCTCGTTGGTGGACTGGGAACAAGGTTACAGCCATACACATTCTTTATTCCTAAACCAATGTTACCCTTAGGCAATAAACCACTCCTTGAGCACCTAATTGATTGGCTTAAAAGTAGTAGTATCACTGGT
>DATDFS010000315.1:0-3048 GCA_036522495.1 Nitrososphaeraceae archaeon
TAGGAGTTTATGAATCATATTCTACTGGATTTTTGGCACAACTAGAAGTCAAAGACTTAGAATCAGCAATTCTAAGTTTAAAGAGAAGCAATTATGAAGTTGATGAGGTATTTCGTTTAGCCGTCAGAGTAGACGGCAAAGAGGTTGAGCCTGTGCTCAATGATGTTGCAATATTCCCAAGCAAAAGCGCAACGTTGATGGAGCATGTACTTAGAATAGACGGCAAAGATGTATGGCACGATAACAGTGATGGCATTATAATATCTACTCCTACAGGATCAACTGCATATTCAATGTCTGCAGGCGGTCCGATGGTTTTGCAGAGATCTTCAGTATTCATTGTAGTATCGGTGAACTCTGTTGACAATACACGCAGACCTTTGGTGGTTCCTAATGATACCAAGTTAGAAATCGCAGATATTGTAAGTAGATATCACTGCGAAGTTGTACTTGATGGCGGATCTCGGCTAGGAATAAAAAAAATGCTTGAATGCTACAGGCATGAATTTCCAGCTAGACTTGTCAGGTTAATAGGAGATTCTTCATCTGCCACATCACTTATAGCAAAGAAGGTAAAATTGGCAAAAGATTTGTTGAGCGTACCACCGAGCGCAAAGCTGATTTTGAAAACACTCGAATATGAGGGTACATTGACTCAGAAAGACCTTTCAACAAAAACGATGCTTCCAGAAAGAACCGTGAGGCTCTCGCTTAGTCATTTGCTCAATCTAGGTTATGTAAAGAAAAAGACATCCCTGCGTGATGCGCGACAAAAGATTTACGAGCTTTGGATTGAGTAATATCAAGAGGTGGAATTATAAGCAGATGCCTTTATAAAGGCCTCAAATGCCTGTTCTGGTATGCCTGGCCTACTGTTAAACTCAGAATGATATTGTACCGCAAAGTAGAAGTTGTGTTTTGGAATCTCCAGCATTTCAATCCGCCTGCCATTATCAGAATGGCCCGATAAAGTCATGCCATGGTTTTCTATAATCTTGCGATAGTCCTGATTGAATTCGTATCTGTGTCTATGTCTTCGATGTATCACATTTGTTTTTCCCTCACCGTATATACTCGAGGCATTTGTATTAGGGATAATAGTAATCTCATGTTTACCAAGTCTCATTGTTCCACCCATATTATGCATTGATCTCTGTTCAGGCATAAATACCACTACTGGATCTTTTGTATTTGGATCAAGTTCAGTAGAACTAGCAGCTTGTAGATTACAAACATTTCTGGCAAACGCTACAATGGCTAATTGGAATCCAAAACATATTCCTAAAAATGGGATATTTTCTTGTCTGGTGAAATTGGCTACGTTTATTATTCCTTCACTTCCTCTTTTTCCAAATCCCCCAGGAACAAGTACACCGTCAAAATTCCTAAGAAAGGTAAGACTCCTACTACTATTGTTGTTGTTATTATTATCAATCTTCGCTCCTCTTCCATTCTCAAATTCTTCCGAATCAATCCATTGAATCTCTACTTTTCTTCCAATATGTGCACTCGCATGTGAAAGAGCATGATAGACACTAACATAGCTATCTGGAAGAGTAACATATTTTCCTACTACTGCAATTTTTACCGAGCCATTATAATCATAAAATGATTTTGCTATTGATTTCCAGTTAGCCCATTGTAGAGTGCATTTCTTCAATAACAAATTTTCAGCAATAACCTCGACCATTCCCTGGCTCTCTAAAACTTCTGGAACTTTGTAAATAGATGGGGCGTCATGACATGAAATAACACATTTTTCTTCCACGCTCGCAAATAACGAAATTTTATGTCTAGCATCGCAAGTGAGAGGTGTTTTACATCTAACAGCCAAGATGTCAGGTTGAATTCCAATTCGCCGTAGCTCTTGTACACTATGCTGGGTTGGCTTTGTCTTTTGTTCACCTACAACATCTAATACAGGGGCAAGGGTAACGTGAATAAACAGTGTATTAGAATGACCATCTTCAAGTTCCATCTGCCTTAATGCTTCAAGAAAAGGAAGACTTTCTATGTCGCCCACGGTGCCGCCACATTCTACAACTACAACGTCTAATGCTTCATCATTGGTAACTTTCCGTAATTTGTTTTTTATAGCGTCTGTAACATGTGGAATAATCTGAACACATTGGCCGAGGTATTTTCCTTCTCTTTCAGCATGAATTACATCTGAATATATCCTACCCGTTGTAATGTTATGATCTTTTGTCATTGCAATGTCAAGAAAACGCTCATAATTTCCAATATCCATATCGCACTCACCACCATCCTCTGTAACAAAAACTTCACCATGTGCGATAGGGTTCATTGTTCCAGCGTCATAATTCACATAAGGATCAATCTTGATACATGAAATCTTCAAACCTAGTAATTGTAATAATTTAGCCGTAGATGAAGTTATTACACCTTTGCCGAGTCCTGACATTACACCACCCGTAATAAAAATGAATTTTGGCCTATTGCTGTTACCTCCTATGTTATCTCTTGACTGCACATTGGGTTTTAGTTGATCACCTTTTTATTCCTTTTTTTGTAAAAATTACAAATCAATGAAAGGACAAGAACGAATAAAGGAGAAATGAATGCTATTGTCAGAGTAAAAAAGATATCTTAATAAGAAAAAAGCGTAGTAAGTTAAATTGATATTAAAACAAATGCAAAATCCAAATAATAATAGCAATAATGGTGATCCTACGGACGTTGAACCTTCAAAATTGAGAGGCAAGTCAGCTATAAATATATTGCATAAGAGTATCTTGAAAGAGGATGAAAAGAGAGTTAATGGCAAAATATCTAATATCTATGGAGTAGAGTTAGATGAAGCAAAGGAAATTCATACAAATTATCATTTGCAGAGAATATTCTCTCTCTTATTAGAGAGAGCAAAAAAGCAAGGAATGACGGAATCCTTGTTTGTAGATAAAGTGAGAGATTTAGATGTTCAAGAATTTGCGTATCAGGTTTCAATGGGAGAATTAATAGAAATGGCTGCAATAGATCTACTATACAAACAATTGTGTGAGATCCAAAATAACATGATTAGCAATA
>DATDFS010000316.1:0-5850 GCA_036522495.1 Nitrososphaeraceae archaeon
TAGGTCATTAACTGTAGCATTTCCCCATACATTGTGGTCAATCGTATTATTCGCACCAACACCCCTTTTATCATATCGATGCACCATTTGATAGTCAACGCATATCACATGTTAAGCAATGTAGAAAAGGAAAAGCTTGTCATTGACTTGTATTATAATCAACGCAAAAATGTACGACAGATAGCTCAAGAAGCAAGGATATCATTTAGAGAAATTGGTACCGTATTAAAGAAAAAAGAGGCAGCAGCTGTCAATGGTGATGGTGGTGGAAATGGAAACGGAATAAGAGTAGCAATGGATAACCAACAGCAGCAATTATGTAATGGCAGCTCTCACTTCAATCAAAAATCCACCCAAGCATACAAACTCTTTTCCGAAGGAAAGAAGCCTGTAGAGGTAGCTGTTCAGTTACGTCTATCTGAAAAGGAAGCAACACGATACTACACAGAATACTGGAGGCTAAAGCGCCTAAACCAGTTATACGAGATCTACCCGCAAATAAGGTGTTACCTTCCAAGCTTTCTAAATCTACACAAAGCATTGAAGAGAAAAGGCTTAACTGCTGATAATGTAGAGTGGTTTGCTAATGCTATAGAAACAGGAGCATTAAGATTTCAGAGATTCAAAAGCAGTATGCCAAAATACAGGATGATCTAGAAGCTATTGACTACAAAAAGACAATGGCAAAGTATCAACTAGACGATTTGAATAATCAGATAACATATCTAAATAAAATTGCATTTAACAAAAGAAACGAGATAGCATATTTGAAGATTGGAGTCCAGGAGTTAGAAAGGTATTTTCAAGGACTAAAGAACCAACGACAACCAATCTCTTAATAATGAAAGACATACAAATTATTTTCTAATGGAAAAAATCTGTTGGAAATAGCAATCGGATTAGGCTTGCATGAAAAGCAAGTTGTCCTTGTTTTTGTATTGTGATGGTATAATTTAGCCGAGACATCATAGACAAAAACCTAGGTAAGTAAAACAACCTGAAAGCTGAGCCCATGACCGGAAAAATAGAGCAATAATATATCGCATCGCTGACGTTCATTAAAGAATATCTCAATTTCCTGATTTAGATTGTAAGAGGATTCGTTCAGAAGTCTTTTAACCTCGAAGTCGCCAATCGAAGGATCTTCTAGTATCTGAGAGAGTGCTTCAGCGTCATTGGGTACTGCAGTCAAATTTTGCAGAGCAGGATCTTCATATTGAGAGTCAAAATAGAATCAAATTTTACTCTATTTTGAGGCCCAAAGATAATGTTGACAAAATGATTCATGTGAAAGATCGTGTAACCATTGGTCTGGGTCCGGTGGGATGCAATACACTAGTGTATGTAATCCACTTGTATGCTATTGCATTAAATGATATGTAACGATTATCTGCTTTGATCTATACATACTTCGGGTTCGGTGGAATCCAAGACAGATTTGACTCAATTAGCCCACCCAAAAGAGGAGAGTAGAAATGGGTAACAATCGGCAGGTAAGATCTATATCATATTAATGACAAAAATAAGTCTCAAACTAAGTCCTTAGCACTTTTCGTTCTTTATCAGTTCATGACAGATCTAATCAAGAAAAGTTGAATAACTAATGAATGATACGATAATGGGAAGGTAGATAGGATATGAGTCCCTTGAATTAGATTCTGCCTGCTTCCTTTAGACGAGAAATCATTCTTGCCTCACCTCGTTGAAATCGTATTTTATCGTCATCTCTTTCCAATATCAGTGCTGGAACTTCCGTAGGCTTTCCATATTTATCAAGAGCAACGAGGGTAACAAATGCTGTTCCTGTGTGAATTCTCATACTGTCGTCTAGATCTTCAGCTTCCACAGTAACTTCAACTTCCATAGAAGATCTTTTTACATAATTTAGTCTTGCAGAAAGAATTAGTGCATTACCAATGAATACAGGCTTTAAAAAAGTCATTCTATCCATACTTGCTGTGACTATATTGGCACGACCAGCATGTCTTTTGGCGCATAAACCCGCAATAAGATCTACATATTTTAATATAACACCTCCAAACACATTGCCTTTTGGATTAGCATCTGAAGGAAGCATCATAATTGTCATCTCAGCTCTGGAATCGTTTGGATATTTGCCTGTTTTCGAATGTTGTTGCGCTACCATTGATAGATTATCACCGTAGTAGTTTAAGACCTTAATTAAAGCTAATATATTGACCTTAATCAGTTCTCTCTTGAAAATGATAGAACCTTAGTGCTAACCTAAATACATCAAATATGTCGTTGTATGAAGTTGACTCCTTATCTAATGCACCATGTATATGGCGAACAGGTAAGGAGTCACATCCATGTCTTTTGTAGTATAATAGTTGAAATAATACAAGAGTACCATTAAATCCAATTGAAAGCCTCTGCTACAGTTAACCTTCCCTTACATAATGGACATGCTCCGGCCTACCTCATCAGGCGAATGATAGCGCTTTCGTATGCAATATCAAAAGTAATTGTAGATGAATATGGCAAGCATGAATTTTTAAAAAGGTTAGCTGATCCTCTATGGTTTCAAGCTTTTGGATGTGTTCTAGGATTTGATTGGCATTCGTCAGGAGTTACAACAGTAGTAACAGGCGTATTAAAGCAGTCATTAAAAGAAGATGTACATGGAATTTCTATTACTGGAGGAAAAGGCAAGAAATCTACAGAGACAAAAAATGATATTCCAAGACTTGCTGAAAAATATTACAATCTATCGTCTGCTAAAATCGATAACTTATTGTATGCAAGCAAAATGGCAGCAAAAATAGATAATGCTGCAGTACAAGATGGGTACACGTTATATCATCATGTCATCCTCTTTGATGGGGAGGGAAACTGGACTGTCGTGCAGCAAGGAATGAATGCTCAGGACAAAATGGCAAGGAGATATCATTGGATCTCTGACAATCTAAAGAGCTTCGTGTCTGAACCGCATGCGGGAATCATAAGCAAGTGTAAAATTCCAAACACTCTTAACATGACATCAGTTGATTCGGAAGAAAATCGAAAACTTTGTGTAGAATTGGCAACTGGCAGTATTGACAACCTAAAATCATCTATATACAAAATAGCTACGAAAAATAAAAGAAGAGAAGAGAAAACTTTGGACGATTGGACTCCAACAAATAACCTAGATAGCAAACATATAGTAAATAACAATAACAATGATGGCTTGACTGAACGTTATGAAATGCCTCATAGATTAGACTGGAATGTATTTAGAAGAATATATGATATTCAACCACAAAATTATGAGCAATTAATTTCTGTTTCCGGTATAGGACCTGGAGCCATAAGAGCACTGTCACTTATTGGTGAGATAATTTTTGGAACAAAAGCATCATGGCAAGATCCAGTCAAATATAATTTTGCACATGGCGGTAAGGATGGTGTTCCATATCCGATCGCACGTAAGACATACGACAAATCCATAAGGTATCTTTCTTCTGCAATAGAAGGTGCAGAAATAGAAAGAGAGCAGAGAATTGGATCTCTAAAAAGACTTGCAGAATATTCTGCAAGAATGTTCAATGAAAATTAATAGCTTTGACCGGATCCTCATGTAAATTCTTATGAATCCTCTGCATTTTATGCCATAAAATAAACATAGCGCAGTTGCATAGTAGGGGCTTTGGTTAGTATCTACAATATACTGCCATCATCGTCATTTGAATCAACAAGTACGATCATCTCTTTCTCTTTATCATCCTCTTTGCATCAAACAATTTTTTTCGGCCACTTTTTTATTCTCTTTTTTAGATTCTCGTGAGATCCATAGCAAAGTGGATATGGTATAGATGGGAATAAAATCTCCAATAATAGGTATGAATTCAATTGTGTTTATAGCAGTAGATACTTTACTTCTTGTTATGGAATATAGCAAGCTAGTAGTAATAACATCAAATACATCTCCAATAACTGGGATGTCAAATAAAGGAGCTGCAAAGTAGTCTAAGGCATCAGAAACAATAGATATTGCAAGGGCTGCAATAGCTTTATGAACGAACGGTGTCTCTTCCTTTAATATTTGCATATAGAATATAGCACCTTACAGATTATAAATATATCACTAGCGATGTTGTTTTAAAACTTTTTTTCTCTATCATCGATGGATTTTGTAAATGAAAGCTGATATCCATCTGGTTCTCTATATGAAAATATCTTTCACTCCGGGCTGCATTAGTAGGTTCGTTTTCAAATGATATTAACTTTGAAATACATTTGTTGCTCTTAAAATAAGAATATAGTTCATGTATAGATTCAGCATGGAAAATTATTCTCCCAAATTGTTATGTATACCAACGATAGATAGATAAAAATTCCTCAAGCAGACAAAGTTGATAGAATTATTCAGTATCCACTTATGATTTCTCAAGATCATGACACTGCAGAAAAAATGATGAGTATATTTAATGTCGATTTCTACGATGTATGGAAATCCTGCTGGTTGGCATGTTGTATTTACCGAATCTTGGGCTGTGGTTGTTCCACAATTCATACTGGCTCCTATAGACGCTGCACTACCAGGTGGAAATCCTTTGGATATAGGAGATGCCCGTATTCATACTGCGGCTTAGTATCCCGGAAAACTATGGTGGTAACACTAGTCTTCCGGCACCTATTAGATTGCTTAAAGTAGAAGCCAGAGTATGTAAGGTCGGATCTTTAATGTTTCTGCTTCTTGGACCTAAATATTATCAAATATGTCCTCAAGGAGTTAAAAGAATAGGTTGGATCGGACTAACTGTGGTACCAAATAATGAGCTTCGAACTTTGAATATATATTACAAATATGCGGATCCGCCAGAGTTACTTTAGATTCACGCTAGTACAAGGTGAACAGTAATGTTAGCATTAGCCATCTTCGGAATAGCATAACGAAGAGACAATGCACTATTGATCCGAGTATAACAATATTTCTTACCAAGAGGATAGATAAGATTCCATGTCTGCTCATTGTTATTGCTTCTATCTTTATAGTAAGAGGAGATTTCATTATACAAGGCAGTAAAGATTCTTCCTACCAAAGTTAGGACTCGTCAAGGAATATCCTCCTTCCAAGGTTGTTGTTCCACCTTGGAGCATCCCAATAAAGTCAAGAAATTTAGCTAACCTTGTCTCATATCTATCCCTTGTCATTGGTGCTTTCATAGCATAAATATACAATGACCATGGATCCAGCTGCTCTGATCCTGTTGATTCTACCAATTGTTTTTATTTCACCATATTTTTAGTAAAACCCACTAAAAAGCACTAATATCGTAGCGGGCTCGGAGGAGTATGAAACAAATTTGACTCAATTTTTAGGCCCAACAGGTGGACCCTAATTGCGATTGCAACGTTAATGAGCCAGTTTGTTAGGTCATCATGACTCAGATTAGATTAGGCTAAGTCGCAGAACGAGTGAATAAGGTACTTCAAAAGCCTGACGTGTAGATTATGGTCTTTATAGTACACATATATGTTTTAGATATATGCAATTTTTATTGAAGTCCCTATATCACTAAACGACATGACATTAAGAGAGGAGGATAATAATCAAATAAAAGACGATATACAAACTAAACTTGATACTCTTGGTCTGAAGATCCCAGAACCATTAAAAGTTCCCCCTAACGTCAAAACTCCTTCTACATGGGTACGTGTAAGAGGAGATAAAGCATACATCTCAGGCCATGGATCACAGAATCCAGACGGCTCCATTGCAGGGCCATTTGGAAAGGTAGGAGCAGGTAAAGTATCTGTGGAGCAAGCATATGAATCTGCAAAATTAGCTGGCTTATCAATATTAGGTAGTCTCAAACGCGAACTTGGTACGTTAGATAAAGTAAC
>DATDFS010000317.1:0-27321 GCA_036522495.1 Nitrososphaeraceae archaeon
TATAGTATCTGTATAATATACTCAATCGTGGCTAATTATAGACTAGAGAAGTTCGCAGTCTGATAAATCTCACGAAGGTCTACCCGCAAAGTCGGATAAACCTCATCACCATAGATTTGTAAAGGCAATTAAATCAACACACAAGAATTAGTTCTGCTTGCTGAAAGAACATTCCCAACCTACCTTTCTTTTAGTTGCAAAATCTTTCGGACACAAGAAGTATGAGCTAATGACCTCTTTTAAAATCATGCTTTTCTGCGATCAATTACGTCATCAACATCAACACCTGTCCCTATCAGTGTCACCTTTACTCCTGTTTCCGCTTCTATATTTTCAATAAACTTTCTAGGTCCCTTTTGTAACTTGGTAAATTCCCTCACACCAGCACTTTCAGGGAAGACTACGTCGAGTTTGGTAATTGCTAAATGGGTTGCACTGTTCAGTGATATTGCTTTCTTTGCGAGGTCCATATTAAAAGGTGACGCTCTTCTTTGTCTTCCTGTGACGCTGCCGAATTCAGCCCAGCCTAGTCTGTTAGCCTCGTCGTTGCCAATCTCATTTTGCAAAGGACCTCCTCCGACCCTCGTAACGTATGCCTTAAAAACTACAATGACCTCATCAACTCTTTTTGGTCCAATCCCAACATCAGAACATATGGATGAAGCACATACATCCCTTGAAGTTACATAAGGATATCCTCCGTGAAATAATGAGAGGAATGTTCCTTGCGTTCCTTCTACAATTATGTTTTCCTTGTTATCTAGACTATAATTAACAGAATCGCTGACATTTTCTATATATAACAATAATTTTGGAATATCTTTAGCCAGTCTTAGAATACGTAATGCTCTATCTGCATTTGCAGGACCAGTACCGGTTCCTGTTGTACCTATTCTGTGTTTAAGGTGATCTTCTGCAGTATCTTTTTCTATATGCACTTTTTCAATAATACCGCATTGCGAATCAATGAAAGTTCTGTCATGAGAATTGAACATCTCAATTTCATCTAACAAGATTTCTGGATTAATTAAAACTCCGGGTCCTACCAATAATCTAGTTGTGGAATTTAATACTGCGCTTGGAAGCATTCTAACCTTATAAGTTTTACCTTCAAAAGTGAAAGTATGGCCAGCGTTAGGACCCACTCCTCCTCTGACTGCAATCGAAGGTTTGTCTCTTCTTGCTAGGTATGCTATAATCTTTCCTTTCCCTTCATCTCCAAAGAAACCTCCAACTACCACTTTACATGGCATATGGGCTTTTTGAAAAGCTGTAGTTATTAAAGTCTAGTTTTAGAAGCCACGAGATCGGTCGTATAACATCTTAAATATAAAGTAATTTTAGGTTCTCTAATGTCGATAGACCCGAAGATGGCTGGAAACATTATTCAAATTCTTGCAAACATGCCAGATTTCCTACGAAAATCAATGCTTAGAGGCAAAGTACAAGAGTTCTATTCAATGAGGAATCTAGACAAACATGAAACAATATCTGCAGCTCTTAAAGCATTGCCTTCGCTAGAAGGCAGGAAGTTATCAGTATTGACTAAAACATGGTTGGAAGTTTTATCTGAGTTTGAAGGTTTAAAAATAACCGTAATACTAAGAGTGTATTGTGAAGAATTACTAAGGAACCCTCAGATTCTTGAAAAGTTAGAAATTGAGTTGATGATCGACGTTTTTTCGTCACTTCCAGATAAGCGCAAAGAAAAATTGGCTGATTGCTTAAAAGAAGTAATTTTCTCTTTTCCAGAGATAGATGAAATTTTGAAGATAATTCCAAAGCCTGCATTGGAAATATTAAATATAGAGTAATTTTGTTGTGTCATGTTGGTTTTTTGTCAGGATTTTTTTGCAACTCCCCTTCAGCTTTTTCCAAACCAAAGAACATCTTTTCATATCTGCGAAGTACTTTTCTATGTTCTGGCATAGACATATCCAGTCTCATTTCATTCATTACCATTACGGCATAAGACGTCCATTCTTTCCAACAATCTGGACAAGAAGGATACTTTTGGGCGGCGGGATCATCAATTGTCTTTTCATCAAAAGCCTTGCCGCATTTTAAACAATTTTTTGTCATATGAAGAATATATTGCTATGTTACTATTTTATTCTTTATTGTAGAGAACATTATATTATTACTAATTTTCTTTAACAATCTTGATTGCCCTGCCAAAAAAGCCACTGTAGGACAAGATGTTCTCTTATGCCAAGAGGTTTCAGGAAGTTGTAATTGGTTTAACGTATGCAATGACAGGTTTTTAATTGTTGTCATCATTCTTGCTCTTTTTCTCCTTCATTTTGTTGTATGAATGGTATTTCTTTGCATGGTCACGCATTTGTTCCATTCCAGTGAACCCAACGTTACACTGTTTACACTGGTACAGGAGATCTTTTCCATGAATAACTTGCTCGTGTTGCATCAATTCTTCAATTTTTCTGAATTTCTTTCCACAAGTTTCGCATATGTGTTTCTTGAGCAAATCCAATTTACTTCCTAACCTGATTTTGTTTGTCCCAACATCCCCTACATAACTGTCCTTCAATCTTCCAGCTTGGTTTTGGATTGTACCGAATAAAACCCATCTTCTTATTACAGAGGACACAAAAGTTCAGTTTTTTGTCATGATCTGCTTCTTTATTCTGATAACAATTTTTGCATACAATAGTTCCCGATTCCATATTCCATTGCCATTTTGGTCTGTTTCTTTCGTCTTTACTGACAATCTGTTTTCCACAGATCGCGCAGTCACTAGGACCTTCTTCAAGCCTCCTTTTTTCCTCTTGTTTTTTTAGAACAAATTCTTTAGTCTTCTCAATGTGGCAGTCAGTACACAAAAAACCACTAATATTCCATTCCTCTGGAGGTTTGTACTTATGCCTAAGCTCCTTGTTACAATTAGCACAGTGTAGGGTTGCTTTCTTTGCAAATAGACGCAATGCTGATGATGAAAAGTTTTGTATAGATGCCAAATATATGTTGTCGAGTCGTAAATTAGCATTAGCCTGAAAGTTATTACTATTAGAATGTCTATGTCGTAATAGATACGCTCCGTGTTCCTGGTGTGGAGTTGTATGTCAGATTTGATATATTTCAATACAGTTAAAATTTTAATTTGATTACATAATATTTTAATAAAGGTATTCAATAACTTAGGCATACATAATGAAAAAAATTGAGGCGGTAATCCCTCAGTCAAGGTTGGAAGGAGCATTTATAGCATTAAAGGAGTTGAATCTTGGTGGCCTAACGTATTATGATTCCAAAGGTAGGGGACAAGTTCCCAGGCCTGAGCTGCATTCTGGAAGAGGAACTTCCACTTATGTACCAGAATTTAATGTAAATTCTACAATCGTACTGGTAGCGAAGGACTCAATGGTAGACAAGATTGTAGATAAAATTGTAGGAAGTACAAGTACTGGTCTAGCTGGAGAAGGAAAAATATTCATATCTGAGGTAGAAGATGCGGTAGATATTGGATCGAATAAGCGAGGAGAATCTGCAATCTAATTTCACAGTGTAAGGATTAATAATAATACTTCCAGAGTATGCTATGGATAGAGGAACAGTGTGTACCTGTAGCTTTATAGAAAGATCCACATTCCTACTACAATCAAATTTTATCTGCCCCACACGTCTAAGGATATCTGCCTCTAAGCATAGCCGGATGTCGATAACAGAATTTGATAGTTAGCGAGGAAAAGTTGAGCCAACCCAGTAAATTCGTGCTGAAATACACCTCGGATATCAATTAGAGGATACATAAGTTTGCAAATAAAATTCTTTAAAGCAGAAAAGCCTTGCTATTAATCTATTTTAATTAGAGAGAATCAGTGTTTAAGGAGAAAATGCATCGTTTTTTAATAGTTGAATGCAAATGGCATATTTTATTCTCAGACCACGACTTTGACCAGGCATTAACCACAATTCTGGTCACATGCTAGTACAGGGCCAATGTAACAATTATAACTTTCAAAAGATCTACAGATCGTATATGAAAACACAGAGACCGTCGGCATTACCAATCCTGCCTGGAGAACAGGTTGCGTCTATTGAGGAATTTGAAGGGGGAAAAAATACTTATGTTAATAACGGATTAGTGAGATCATCTGCAGTGGGAACTAAAGTTTATGATTTTAAGAGACGCATAGTGAAGATCGATCAAAAAAACTCTCCTATGTTACCAAAAATTGGAGACATAATAGTTGGTTATATAGAAATGTTATTCGGAAGCATGTTTTCTGTGAGGATTCTGTACGTAAACGATAAGAAGTCAGAGTCGGGGTTTTCTGCAATTTCCTCCGCCCGGCTGGGAGGATCTAGTGGACGTGATAGAGGAGATCGTAGAGCAAGAATCATGTTTAGAATTGGAGATATCATTCGAGGACGGGTAATCAGTCTATTAAATTCAACTATTCACATTACGATAGATGAAAAGGAATTTGGAGTTCTCTATGCCTTATGTTTCAATTGTGGGGGGGATACCGTTCGGTTAAATAGCACCGTAAAATGTATTGAATGTAGTATATTTGAAGAGCGTAAGCTCTCGAACGATTATGGTAAAGAGACGATTACATTGATCCATAAAACAGGCAATAATAATAACTACATTGGTAATGACAAATAAAAGAGTTACTTTTCAAGGCGAACGAGGAGCATATAGTGAAATGGCTACATTACAATATTTTCCAGACGCACAGATTCTTCCTACGAAAACTATCGAAGAAGCATTTGAGAGCATAGAGATAGGCAAAGCGGATTTTGCAGTAGTTCCGATCGAAAACTCGATCGAGGGCAGCATTAATGAAACTTATGATTCTTTGTTACAGACAAAAATGCATGTGTCGGGCGAAATCTATCAGAGGATAAGACACTGCCTTATCACAAATAAACATACAATCTCAACAATAGAGTCAGTATATTCTCATCCCCAAGCTCTTGCTCAATGCAGACGATATTTGAAAAAGAAGAGATTAGAGCCTATTCCAACATATGACACTGCTGGCGCTGTAAAGATGATTAAAGAAAGGAAAATCATGAACGCGGCTGCAATAGCTAGTAAAAGAGCAGCAGAGATATACGAAATGGAAATTCTCGATGAAGGAATAGAAGATAAAAAAAATAATTTTACAAGGTTTTTAGTACTTTCCGAAACAAAGGCAGAACCCACTAATAATGATCGGACATCAATCATCTTTTCGATTAAACACATTCCTGGAGCACTCTTTAACATACTGGAAGAATTCGCTCGCAGAGAGATTAACCTTACTAAAATAGAATCTCGTCCTACAAAAGAGGCCCCATGGGAGTATAACTTTTATGTAGACTTTGAGGGTCACGCCGGCGATAATGATATAAAATATGCATTGCAATCAGTGAAGAGGAAAAGTGCATTTTTTAAGATCTTGGGTTCTTACAAAAAAGCAGAGTTTCGTTAATCTATCGTCTTATGAGTCTAAGGCTGAACCCTGTTACAACTATGCCGGTTATTATCAACATCATCTGCCCACTAAATGCGATTGCACTACCTTTAGTCTTAGCGTGACCACCTACAGTTAATTCAGATGTACCTATATTCCTAATTTCAATTCTATGAACTCCCTCTCTTTTAGCCGTGAAGCTAAAGTTGAAATTGGAGATAGCATCTACCGATTTTATTAACTGTTTACTAGGATCCATAATAATCACATTGAACATCGACCCTCTAACAACTATGTCTGCAGTATTACCTATATTCATGTTGGGTGTTAACATATCTGTGAGGCCGGGTTTTAGTGTCCCAGTTAGGGGTACATCTACAGGTGTATTATTATAAAACACAGAAGCTATTCCGATTATTATGAATGCTATTCCGGCTGCCAAAACGGCGTAAAAAGTTGTTTGCTTCGATGTTTGTGGCATTTAAAATAGGTTACATTATTGCATTATAATAGTGTATTATACAAAGTATTACTACACAGTTGGCCAACTCGACTGGTCAAACAATTAGTACAATATTTTGAATTAGGAAAGCTGGTAATAGAACAGGCTTGTCAAATGCATGGTTCTTGTTAGCCGCTATTTTTAGGGTCTTCATCTTGAAAGTTGTTTTTCAGTCCAATTCTCATGCTTTAGCAAAAGATTGGATTTTTTCTTCGCAAAATGTACCTTCTATATCGATGTAGAAGTAACTTGAAATGGAGGATACAAAACAACACATAATAAATGACATAGGTGCGCTTTACCCATACCGGGCGCTCCATAGAACTGTACTGTGCCAGGTCCTAATCCCACTGATTATATTGAGCCTGTAGATATCCGCGTTTATTCGTTGCAGAAGCACTTTCAGCATCAGCTGCTGACCTGAAGGAACCATTATTATTTCCATCAGATACTTCACATCGTTCAGGAGTTATGTCAAAAGTTCCAAAATTGCTCATGCTCCTAACCCGCTACAAGCATTCAATTTATCCTCCAAAGACTGTTTGACGGTTTGATCTGGTTCTTCTTTACAATCCCACCTTATTCCGCACTTGCCCGCATTCAAAAATCCTTCTATCCAATATAATCAGTCAACGCATCAGCATCGAAGTGCCATATAGCGACAACCCATCTCATGTGATCGGGAATGACTACATTTACATTTTCGGTACTCCTGCTGCAATCTCTTACTAAATTAAAAAGTGTTCCTTTTACTATCGCAAGCACATTTGAAAGCCGGGTAACACCATTAACGCCTACTGCAACAGGAGTGTGAGAGAATACATGTTTGAGGTGACGAAAGCAATTCTTATAGATTAGATATACTTAAGTATGTCGCTCCACAAAGTCTGTTAAGGTAGTAGGTTTGTATATTGTTATAACGATACGGAGGATGGAAGAAGCTTTTTTCTTCTATAGTGAATAAGACATAGGCAAAATGAAGGGTATATCGCAAGATAGGCATCAGGGAATAAAGTACAGAGTCAATTATGCTTATATTAACTATAATAACAAGACAGGATTCTATGAAAATGAAACAGGAATCTCTACTAGACAGAAGCAGTCAGAGATAAACCACTGGAAATGCGAAAAATGTAATGATATTCTATTTGTTACACTTAAAGAACTAAAGCTACACAAAACAGAGCATCACTCATACTAATGAGTCTTTAATATAACACAAGTTGACATCATATCGGATAGGAGATAATGTTTGTGGTAGGTCTATGACTTGGCTGCTACAAAGTAGCAGATGTTCATGGATTGTATTTTATCTGTTATTCCACAAAGTTATTGAACAAGTACAGATTGTTAATAGTTTACGTTGGGAGGCAAGAGCGTTTTTTGCAGATGTTCCTTAAAGTCCATGAAATGATGTTGAAAGTGCAAATAAGAGATTTCCTATCACGCAGCAATAAGATAATACATCAATCAATTAAATTAACCTAGAAATACAATTTTTGAGGTCTTTTAGATTAATATAGTGATATCTCAGCCTATAATGTAATTGTCAGACAAAAATGAGAATCCTAATGCTGGCAGTAGTAATGAAGCAATAGGAAGAAGCCAAAAAAAAGAAAAGGACATTAAAGCAATTAAGGCTATAGAAGAATTACAAAAAGAACAACGCGAGTCAGAACAGCTTGGCGTAAATCCAGAACAGGTGTTGAAGGAGGAAGAAAAGAGGCAACCACAATCCACAGAAGAATAATAGGGCTGTGTAACAGTGTAGGAGTATATAAGTAATAGAGTATAATATAGAAAATCACAATAGATTATTTTAGCTTTATTAGAGCCTCTTCTAATGACAGGAGAAGCAGAATAGAACTATTATGATATTTCATTATAAATTCTATGTATCTAACTACAACGAACGCCTAAATCCTGATAGCAGAAAACATTTCACTATAATATACTCCTTATCGAGCAGTAATATTCCTGAAGAAGATGTCTCGCATAGAATCTGTTGACTAGCACATCGTTGTACAGGGTTGGATATTCTTGTAAATATTTAACTAACAATCCCAAATATTGATATACTCATAGTCATGAGAACGTTTGTCTAGTTGTCATTCTACACTCTTAATCTATTTCGAATGTTCTTCCTTAGCATGATGGCAGGTTAGGAATCCCAGAGTAAAATACCTAAAAATTACATTAAATCTACATCGTGCGGCTGGCTTTCGACATAACCGGCAGGACTCATTTTAATAAATTCAGCATTTGTTTGCATTTGGTTAATTGTTTTTGCACCACAATAGCTTAACCCGGATCTCAAGCCGCCTACGAGTTGTCTAATGATTTCAACTACGCTACCCTTGTATGGAATCATTGCTTCGACCCCTTCTGGGACATAATCATTCAAATCGACTGAATCTGCAACTTTAGAATCCCCTTCCCGATACTTTCTACCAAGTGAAGCGTAGAATGATGCCATTCCGCGATACATTTTAAATTTTTTTCCATTCTTGATCATCGTCTTTCCTGGACTTTCATCAGTTCCACCAAATAAGCTACCAACCATCACAGAAGACGAACCAGCTGCTATTGCTTTTGTAGCATCTCCTGAAGTTCTGATACCTCCATCAGAGATTACAGGAATACCATATTCTTTTGCAACCTTGACACTTTCCATAATTGCCGTTAGTTGAGGAACACCTGATCCTGTAATTATCCTTGTAATACAAATTGAACCCGATCCCACACCGACCTTTACTGCATCTACACCTGCTCTAATCAAATCATTTGCTCCTTCACCAGTTGCAACATTTCCAGCAATAAGTTCACAATTAGGAAACGCCTTCTTGATCATATGTACTGTATTGATCGCATTGTCACTGTGGCCATGAGCAATATCTACTACTATAATATCAGAGCCTGCTTCCAAAAGCGCTTCTGTGCGCTCCAAATAATCGCCTTTAACTCCAACTGCTGAGCCAACAAGTAATCTCCCTTTTTTGTCTTTAGATGCATATGGGTACTGATCCATTTTCAGAATGTCTTTGCTTGTAATAAGGCCAACTATCCTGTTTCTACCATCAATTATAGGTAACTTTTCGATTCTGTGATTATGTAGAATTTGTTTGGCTTGTTCTATGGTGGTTCCATCTTTTGCAATAATAATATCTTTGCTCATCAGATCTGACACCTTACTCTGCAAATTGGTCTCAAAAGTGATATCTCGCCTGGTAATAATGCCGGCGAGTCTTTTCCCGTTCTCTTCAACTAGCAAACCTGAAACGCCGTATTCATGCATTAGATTTTTTGCATCTTCAACCGTCATATTTGGCTTGATAGTATATGGTTGTTCTATCATAACTGATTCCGATCGTTTCACCTTTAGAACTTCATCTACTTGATCTCCAATAGTCATAAATCTATGAATAACACCAATACCGCCCTCTCTTGCTATAGCGATAGCCATACTAGATTCTGTGACGGAATCCATATTTGCGCTAATTAGTGGTATATTCAGTATAATATTACGAGAAAGCCTTGTCTTCAAATCGGTCTGAGATCTAGAAATTATGGGCGAGCGTTTGGGTACAAGAAGTACGTCGTCGAATGTTAGGCCGTCTTTAATTTCCAATAGTGCCGTACGGATTAGCTAATGTAGGATTATAAGCGTTTTCCCATTACCATGGTGTGTGACTATGCTGGATGCAGAGTATTATATCAGAGCTATCGATGTGCTTCAGCAAAGCGTTGTTATTGATATCAATACAGTAACTCCAACATTGTAAGAGCCTGTACTGTCTCTTTGACGTTGTGCGTTCTAATCAGGTTTGCGCCATTTATCACGGCTATTATTTCTGATGCTATTGATGCAGCTAACCGTTCTTCGGTTTTCAACTGAAATAATCTGCCTATAAATGATTTTCTAGAAACTGAAATACAGATAGGTTTTGAAAATATCTTAAGATTCCTTAACTTTGAAATGGTTTCAAGATCGCGAGTATACCAGGCCATATCTTTAATTTCCGTAAAGAATAAATTCTTACCTTCTGCTCTGAAAAAACCTATAGATGGATCTATTATTATATTCCTGTCATCGATTCCCGCTCTTTTTGCTATTATTAGACTTTCATTTAGAATTTTTATTGTACTAGACATTTTACCAGACTTGGATGATGATTGCTTATCACCAAAAGCACCAATAATCACCGGTTTTTTGGCCTTTGAGACTATATAGCTCATATTTTTGTCATACTTTAATCCAGTAACATCGTTGATTGCATCAGCACCATGTTTGATACATTCTTTGGCTACTTTAGACCTTGAAGTATCAATCGAAATTGGCAATTTGCAACCTTTCTTTACTCCTTCCATCGCATATCTCATTCTTTTCAGCTCCTCTTCAACTGAAATATTAGTTTCAAGATAGGGCGCCGTCGACATGGCACCAATATCTATAATGTTAGCCCCATCCTGTTGCATCTCTCTAGCTGTTTTAGAAATTTCTTCAATAGTAGTTTTAACTGAGTTTTTATAAAACGATTCTGGACTTGCGTTAATTATTCCCATTACTCTAACTGGTATCTTGTCTCCAATGGATACACTGCGGATAAATGTCAATTAGCAGAGTTTTTTTGTTAATGTATCCTTTAACCATTTCCCATGCTATCAAAGTGCTAACAAAGTACTAAAATTCTCTTATACTTCATGAAAGCCTTTACATGTTGTCAAAACAGCTGAACACTTTCAGCTATCATATGATTTGTCAACCTAGATACCGGGAAACACATGTGCTTCAAACTAGGATACCGACAAGGAATGAGGCCAATAAATAAGGTGATATTCTGTAACTCCATACCACGTCATATTGGACGAATCGAACAGGGAGAGATTACTTTATTGATAAACTATTTTTACTTAAAATTAAGAATATAACGTTTGATTGGGATTGAAGGTGTAATTGAATGGTTAGGACAGTCGATAAAACACATACGTTGCTCTCGTATATTGAGGGAAGCCTAAAAAATGTAACAATCGTAAATGGTGAAATCGTACAAGAAGGATTTATGTTCTCTTTACTTAATCCACCAATTCCTTTAGGAGGAAATATTGTATCTCTTGACATATATGTAGATGAAATCCCAGTTTCAAAAAAGTCAATTTTTGTGGCGACTTCAGAAGATATTGTCAATGTGGCTATATTATCTGAAGGAAGGCCTATTTCATTCAAACCATTCCAGAGTGCAAGGTTTCTGGTAATAAGAGGAGGAGCTTTAGAAGAAGGAAAGAAGCACAAGATTGTCATCCTGAGTAAACTTGAAGGGTTTGAGCAGATAATCATCCCATTTACATTCATCGATTATATCGGAAATCGAAGAGAAAGAATATTTATTCCGACCAGCCTAACTGATGACGATCAGTCTAGCATTAGCCTGGAGGATACTATTTTCAAAAACTTCACGATTCCACTAATATTATCTGGAAAAAAGGCATATATCGTGTGTTCATCAAATGGTGCTGTTTCTGCCAATTGGACTTGGATGGGGGCAAGATATGATAATGGCGGATTATATGTGCCACCGGCGAGAGCTTTTGGCAGAATCATAGTTGAAATCTCGATGGATGACGGAGTACGTAAAAGACTTCCGAACTTTGTTGTATCTTCAAGACATGAAAATGGAATTCTCTGTACAAGACACGAAGTAGCAGGCCTCCAGGTAAAAAGGACCTTGTTTGTCCCAATTCACAATAAGGGGTTTGTTACTATGCTGGAATTTAACCTATTGAATATATTAAATACACATAATATACATTTTAGGGAGTTAAGCGTAAAGAAGAAATCACAAAACAGAAAAATTCGGGTGCATTTCATCATCGATGGGAACATTACAAGCTATGGCCTGGCCGCAATTTCCCAAAGTAACCTTTCCAAATTCCTTAGAACCGATAATTGCTTGCAAATTCAGACCGCTGCAAGAAAAGATATTGCACACTATTTTGGAACAATTGGTATTGCACCTAAGAATTTGAAACCGTCTAAAGTGTTAACAGATTCTTTTGATAATGATCTTGAGCTATCGTACGACCTTGAAATCGAATCAGGCAAGAGCAGAGAGATTGCTCTTGTGGCTGCAGGTAGTTCGAGCAGTTCTGAAGACTGCCTAAGTGAATATAGAACTATCAGAGATAACTACAGAAACCTTTTAGAACATACGGAAAATCATTTCAAAATATTTTCATCTTCGACTCTGCAGATCGGATCAGGTGCAAAGCAAGAACCCACTATTGTGAAGCTGACAAAGGCTTTCGAAAAAGCAAAGACAAGCATGGAATATCTGAAAGCTGAGTACGATGAACTTGGAGTAGGAATTTGTGCAGGCCTTCCAAGGTTTCCCAATTATTGGGCAAGAGACACAGGGTGGTCGCTGAGAGGATATTTGTCTATGGGAGATTATAATTTTGTTTCTGCGATCATAGAAAATTTTCTTCGACACCAGGCAAAAAGGACATCTGTAATTGCGAAGAAAGGGGAGCTTCCGATGATAATAAGTGGAAAGGCTTTTCTTCACAATACTACATTTGGATCAGCCGACTCGACTTTTCTTTTCCCCTGGGCTATACGCGAATACGTGCTTGGTACTGGCGACATACAATATTTACGGAAAAGATGGAAATCTATTATTGATCTAGTCAATTGGGGATTTCTGAAGGATGTAGATAGAGATGGATTAGTTGAACATGCATTTACAGGCGTTGCAGAAAAACTACCCATTCAAGATTCTACATGGATGGATCATATAGATAGGAGGAAGAGTGCAAACGATATTCAAGCATTATTTTATGAGAGTTTGAAAATTGGAGTTGATTTGGCAAGGATTGCTGGTGATAGCTACAATGAAGAAAGATGGATTGGACGTGCCCAACAGCTACAAAATAAGATCGATTTGGAATACTGGGATGCAGATAATATATTCTATTATGACACTATCCGGAGGGATGGTTCGAAGGATCCAAGCGTAAGACCAAACGCGCTTGTCCTTTTACTAACCGATGCCATCAAGGATCGAAAAAGGGCTGAAGCCGTTCTTACGAGGCTTGAAAAAAACGATATTACCACGGCCTGGGGCGTCAGGACCCTGAGTTCAATGGACCCTAAGTACCATCCAAGCCTTTATCATGATGGCGCTGTGTGGCCCCTTGTCACAGGTTGGTGCGCAGCAAGTGAAATTAAATTCGGCAGAAAAGAGCAAGCACTTTATTACATCGGATCGATGGCAGAACGAATCCTATTCGAAAACGGCATGTTTGCTGAAACCTATAGAGGTGACCGCCCCGAACCTTTTAACTCATGCATACTTCAAGCATGGTCTGTTGGAATGTATGTTTATACAATTCGTGAAATGATGCTTGGGATGAAGTTAAATATGATTGATAATAATATCCAATTTGAACCACAGATTCCTGAGTCTTTAAGAAATAACTCCTTACCAATCACTTTTGAGCACAGTATTCATACTTCAAAGGGAAGACAAAGGTTCAAGATTGTTGTTGAGCCAAGTAGTGAAAAAATAACTGTCATCTATCGAAATGGTGATGTTCGAATAGATCCTGAAATTCGTAGTAATTCGTATTCGATTAATATTCTGCGTTGATTTACCAGGATTTGTCCCAAATTATAATATTTTATATAAATTGAGCCTTTTGCCAACAAAAATAGTGTTTTATGAAAAGATGGAAGAGAATAGTAGCGCTGTAAGGTGTTTTTCTTATTACATACTAGATGATTCTATACAAGTGGCAGCTATCAGCCAACTCGCTGTAATTCGCATGATTTAAATTAAATTTATTCCTGCTAGAAGAGAGAATATCATGCTGCAAGTCAATCTAGTTTTCCAGTTCACTACACTTGCTGCCTTGTTGCACTATGACTATATTGCATTGAGAGGAAGGCTTACTTATAGGGTGTTGCTTAATTTCTGTAGATACATTCGGAGAACTAATTGTATTCAAATCGGGTCTATAAATTTATTTGGCAGGTGCTGTATAGAAGATGATGATAATAATATCGATACAACTGCGATTCATATGACAGAACCGGCACTCCAGGCCTGGTCGGGAGGACAACTTGGCAAAGGTGTACTAAAATATGATAATTATAGATGAAAAAAGAATTTTTGAAACAATTATTAAAAGAAAGCCTCGGTCTGTAGCGCTCAATGGCCCTGAAGCCCTATTCCCAAAAATCCAAAATACTGTAAACAGTATTACAGAAAAGTTCGACATTCCTGCATATCTTATCGGTGATGCATGTTGGGGGTCATGTGACTTGAATACACATGCAGCAGACATCCTCGGCGCAGAAATTTTGTTTAATATTGGTCATACAGTCGCAATGGAGACTTTTGGCGAAAAAGTTGTAATGATTAATGCCTATGATGATACTAGTTTTGACATAGTGGCAAGAAAGTGTGCCTTCGGCCTTAAGGAGCAAAACTACAAATCAATATCATTGCTAACTGACAGTCAGCATCTTCATCAAATTGCTTGTGTAAAAACGATTTTTGAAGAATATGGCTATGATGTAATTATCGGCAGAGGCAAGGGACAGTTGAATGATGCACAAATTTTCGGTTGTGAATTCTATCCAGCCTACGACGTTCAGAAGCAGGTCGATGCATATGTTTTCCTTGGTCAAAGCAGGTTTCATTGTGTAAGTGTCGCACTATCTACTGGAAGACCAACATATATGCTAGATCCGTATTTCAGGGAATATTCTAGTATTGATGAATATGCACAAGATCTTAAGAAAAAATCAATTTTATCTATCTATAATGCTTTGGATGCAGAAAGGATAGGAGTTATAATCGGCTTGAAGGAAGGACAGTTTGCACAAATAAGGGCACTCGAATTGAAAAAATCGTTTGAACAGTTAGGAAAGAAGACACAGTTAATTGCATTGACGGATATTACGAACGACCGCCTCCAAAACTTCAAAGGAATAGATGCATTTATCCAAGTTGCCTGTCCTAGAATATCTATGGACAACCACTTTGAGAAACTCATTCTTTCAGTTCCTCAAGCATTGGCTTTGATTAAACTGCTTAAAAAAGAGCCACTAGATGACTTTTTAAAAATTCATCATTGGCTTTAGAACTATCTGATTGCGTATATGGTCTTCTGTAGATAACCAGTATCCGCTACGAATATTGGTCGTTTAGGACCATGCTGATGCTATTGTAACGCCTGGTTGCAGGGGTTGCCACAGACTGCTTATGCGATTTCTGCCGTAACAAGTGGATGTAGTTTACAATACATCATAGGGGAAACGTGATCAATTCTATTTTTTTCTATTATCTGTGCTATTTATAGATTAGCTCATTAGTATTTTAATCCCATAGAATAGATAGATGTCATCTTGGCAGAAAAATCAATAAATAAGAAAAGGTATACAATTGCCACTCTTGGATCACACTCCTCACTACAGGTGCTAAAGGGAGCAAAAGATGAAGGTTTCCGAACATTACTAGTTTGTGAGAAATCGCGACTTGGTCTTTACAAAAGATTTAATTTTATCGACGATATGATTGTAGTGGACAATTTTAGTGAAATTTTAGAGCATTTTTGTCAAAAGCGTCTCGAACAAACAAATTCCATTATTATCCCCATTGGCACCTTGGTTGCTTATATGAGTACTGAGCAGATTGAAAGCATTGCTAGCCCGTTCTTCGGAAATAAATGGATATTGCGGTGGGAATCTGACAGAATGTTGAAACAGAAACTCATGGAAGAATCCAAATTGAAGACTCCAAAATCTGTCAAATCGAAAAATGAGATTGAGAAGTTATGCATTGTCAAATTGCATGGGGCGGCCGGCGGACGTGGATATTTTCTCGTCTGGAACAAGAAAACCTTCGAAGAAGGTGCAGAAAAATTGATTGAACGCAACGTGATAAATAGCGAGGATGAGTTATATATCCAGGAATATGTAACGGGTGTACCAGCCTATTTACAGTATTTTTATTCTCCTCTTACCAACGAGATTGAACTAATGGGAGTAGACCGAAGATATGAATCCGATATTGATGGTTTAGGTAGAATTCCTTCTAAACAACAGCTAGGTATAGATTTGGAACCGTCGTATAATGTAGTTGGCAACATTCCACTAGTTTTACGGGAATCTTTACTGGCGGAAGTCTATGCAATGGGGGAGAAATTTGTAGCCGCTGCAAAGCGCCTCATACCACCAGGTATGACGGGTCCTTTTTGCCTTGAAGGCGTATATGATCGAGAGGGGAAATTTACCACTTTCGAGTTTTCAGCAAGGATTGTTGCCGGAACAAATCTCTATGTCGAAGGCTCGCCTTACTCAGATTTGATTTTTGCTGAACCTATGAGCATGGGTAGAAGAATAGCGCGCGAGCTAAAAATTGCAAATAAAAAAGGGAGAATTAATGAAGTAATCACCTAGACTGACTGACTAACTCATTTTTACAATCAGTAAAAAAGATTACGAAATCAGTGCTAGTAATTGAGTTCACATTATTGATGAAGAAATTACACCCCTAATACAGAAATTACAATTATAAATAGCAATTCCAGATCATACTTGCATTATCAGCAAGGCCTGTTGCCTGAAGAATATAACGGAGCAAATATTGTGGCAAGGAGGCAAAAGAACGAAGAAAATTTGGGCAGGGTTTCAAATGAATCATTGAGTACAAGCCTGATAAACCATCATTTGTTAGAACAGACGAAGCAAAAGATAGATTAAGAGATGATCTTATCCTGCTGCAAAGTGGAAAAATAGTCAAGCTCAAAATGAAGTGTCTCGGGCCAACACAAGCATGTATTAGAAGGCTGTGCCCATGATTAAAAATTATATTTCACTCATTCGAAATGTCAAATATAAATCCTGGCAATTACTGTTATTTACTAGTATATGAAGCACATCGGATCTAATACCATTATAGTAAAATAAAGCCGCCTTTTGCACACCTCCCGCATTTAGGAATGTGAAGACATCGTCTGAACAATAATATTTTCAAATTTTAATAGCATACGATTTGGGTTCTTATATAGCACAGCCTTGCCAAAGCCATGTGTTAAAAAAGATAATAGTAGCAGTAATTGTTATTGTTTAGTGGTAACAATCGAAGCATCAACAATGAATAGCATTGCATTTAACCCTGTATGGGCGTAACAGACCACTAGTAATAGCACTACTATGACATCTATTATGATGGATTAGACTAGATTACACCTCAATGCTGCCAGAAATGCATTAATGAATGGAACCACTAAAGAGGCATCTGACTAGATTACAAAGGCTCAAATGCAGTTATCAATGCTACATATGAAGAGTATGGGTACGATGAATCAAATGCAGGCATTGAGTTTTATGAGACGTGGCGGAGCAGAACCATCAACATCAAAAATGGTTCGAGAACTGCATTATCCTTCTTAGTGGAGAGCTACAATGTCGTGATGACCTCGCCGAGTTACTGTTTCTCTTCTAAATAATTCACGAAGGGGCATGGATGCAGTGTGTTTCATATGAGTAGTGATAACCTAGTGATAGTGATAATAATGCCGAAACTGAAAAATTCAAAAATCATTGATAAATCTCATTTATGTTTTATGTATTATTTGTACTATCCACCAGTCATCCTTGTGAATTCATTGTTTCTTTTCATTGTAGAGATATAGTCAAGGTTTGCGAGTGCAATAACTGCAGATTTCGAGACTTCTTCACTCTCATCATTCAATGCTTCTTTGAGAATTGCTCTAGCTTTTTCTGAACCTATTACTCCCAAAGCAACTGCTGCTTCGTGTCGAACAAAGAAACTCGGATCCGATACTATAGCCTTGGAAAGAGTATTTATTGCACTAGTGAAACCAAGCTGACCAAGTGAAAAAGCTGCCTCGTGTCGAACCAATGCATCAGTATCGTTTACAAGCACTTGGCCAATAGGTTCAACTGCATCTTCACTAGCTAAATCCGCCAAAATACATACAGAGCGGGTCCTAATTACGTTGTCATGATGATGTAGTAGATTCTCGAAATATGATGCATTATGATCGTCAAACTGTTTTTCCATTTCTGCCAACAACTCCATCCTTTCTTGGGATCGCCTATAGCTGTTATTAGTAATATTACAGTTGGTCATAGGACGATAAATCATTATCTAAAGTATGTATTAATATTACTATTGGTTTTATTGTAATATGTTATAACAGTAGTAAATAAAACAAATCCACAGTTTGTAATTTGGTTGTATGAGAGGGGGATCATCGTTGAGACAAAACAAATGACAAGTTGATACCGATCATTCCTCATGTTTTTTCTCTAGCCTCCTCAAACTTTACCATTATGCAATACCTGATACGAAATAGTGCCGTCTGGCATATATATTATTATAAAGCTGCGAAATTACATTTTGTAGATATGCGGTTAAGATACTGGCGATTAGGCATTACCGATGTTTTAGCGGCAAACTATCCTGCTGAAAAGGTTAATCACTGGGATATCAAATGCGTGGCGGGTGAATATCAACACTTTGGTGTCTTCTGGTTTAAGTATGGCACACCCTTTGATAAAGAGCCTGTTCATGGTATATGTTTTTATTACAACGAAATTCCACAAAAAACTGTTCTAGATCTAGCAGATTTCCTCCGGTCAAAATTTGGCGGAAAAGTTCTTCATAGACAAACGAGGACCTTTTTGCAAGGCTCCCAGGAATTTGCAGACCCAAGATCTATTGGGAATCTTGCAAATGAGTTGAGTTTGAAATTCAATGTTCCAGTAGAGATAACCATTGAATTTGAAAAAGTAACCCAAAAAGAGAAAGAAGAAAATGACCTAGACCTACCATCCAGCAAAGCATTGCCTATCGTGGGCCCGGATTAACAGGTTGATATTTATCGAGGAATTATATTTTAACTAATGAAAGTTGGTACTCATAACATGCAGCTTCTTATCAAGCCTATCCTATTCGAAGATAATCTCAATCGAATTACTCACGTACCGTAGCCTTTACACTAGCAAAGCGTTCCAAAATCCTCAATATTACCGAAGCAACAAACCCCACAAATGGAGATGGACCGGTGAGTTCTAAAGTGCCTAGGTGGTTTGGACGGACGGTAGATAGACAGCTCCTCTTTTGTATTACAACTCTAGACTGGCTGGGCTTTGCGGATAGCTTGTTAACATAGTCTTCAATTTTGTTATTAAATTTGATATACTAACTGGTTTACTTATAAAATCTATAACATTAACTGAAGGCATTACTTTGTTGAATTCTTCTTTGTTTATTTCAAACGCTGTTATAAATGCGATTTTCATTGATGGATTCTTTTCTTTGATACTGCGATATAGTTCAAAGCCATTCATTTTTGGCATTCTGATATCTGTTATGACCAGATCGTAATAGTTTTCAGGATGGTTTTCAAAAGCCTGTAAGGCCGCTTCACCACTAGGGAAGGTATCGACTTTAAAGGTGTTATTTGATTCCAGACCTCTCTTTACAGTGGATAGAATATCCTTCTCATCATCAACAAGCATAATTCTAAAAGCCGAATTGCGTCGTGTGGACTTAGTCATAAAAGTACTTAAAAAATGTTTGTAGGAATATTTAAAGTAAATGGCTACATAAAGATAACATAATCTCATTTTAAGTGTGCAATTTAGGGTTCATAAATCTTACTTACTTTATCATTAGCATCTCATTGCAATTTTCCAAATCTAAACAGTTCGGTCCAGCAAAAGTAATAGTGCTTCCTGGTAGGGCTAATCCCTTCAACTATTGCATGCAATTCGGCTCCCCGAGGTATGGGCGACTTGAATTTTTGATCCTAAACATTGCAGAGATCATATGTCCAGTCTAAAGGAGTAGCTAGGAAATCGTCGAATCAGGATTTGGAAGGCATATTGTGATATTGTCGATATGGGATAGGAGTGGAATATTCTGCAATAGAATACGGGATCTAATGCAACAGTCCTGATATAATATTATTTATATTATCAATCATCCACACTAAAGCTAGCACTTGAATGAGATCTTGCAGGTAAATAATCTCAAGAAATATTTCCCTGTCAAAAAGAGCCTTCGTGAAATCCTTAGTTTAACTGATCAACATTACATCAAAGCAGTAGACGATATAAGTTTCAAAGTTGAAAGAGGAAAAGTGTTTGTCCTTGCAGGAGAGTCCGGCTCTGGCAAGACCACTCTGGCGAGGTTAATCCTACGAGCAATTGAGCCCGACGGTGGGTCTATAATATTTAACGGGGAGGACATTACAAAAAAAACCGACAATGAGCTGAGGAAGTTTCGGACAAACGTACAAATGATATACCAGGATCCATATACGTCATTGAACCCTCGCATGAAAATAATGGACATAGTCATGGAGCCGTTGAACGTTCACGATAAGAATAGTTCAAAAACGGAAAGAAGGGAAAAAGTATTGAGATCCTTGGACGAGGTCCGGTTAAAACCTACTGAAGAGATCGCAGAAAAATTTCCGCATATGCTTTCCGGAGGTCAGAGACAGAGGGTAGCATTGGCGAGATCATTGGTTCTTGTACCCAAATTAATCATAGCTGATGAACCTGTTTCCATGCTTGATGTTTCTGTTAGAGCCGAGATACTCGAGGTTATGAAGAATCTGAAAGATAAGCTCCAAATTTCGTACCTTTACATTACACACGATCTCTCCACTTCCAGGTATATTGGTGACGAGATTGCAATAATGCATGCAGGCAAAATACTCGAAGCAGGATCTATAGATCGAGTTTTAATCCATCCTGTCCATCCGTACACACAAGCGCTGATAGATGCAATTCCTGAACCCGACCCGGATAATTTACATCATGAAAAGGTTGATTTTCGCAGCCGATAAGCCTATAGCTGGATGAATGCATGCATGCATGCATGCACACATTGATAGTAATGTTGAAAGATCAAGCAAATTATCCGTTCTTCCTCTCTCATTATTCTGTTTTCGCATTTGATTTAATCTCCGCAATCCCGTGAGCAGGGTGTCTATACTTAACAATATGTGATACACCTTCTTTAGGATATATGCCATAAATGACATGTGCTTTGGCGACGGTAGTATCCTTTAGGGTGACCATGATTATCTGATTATCGTTCGAACGCGAAAGCAGAACTTTGGACAATCTCTCATTATTTTGTGCGTCAAGATGCGCATCAACCTCATCCATCAGATAGAATGGGGATGGTTTTAGTGACTGAAGTGCTAGTAGAAAAATAGTGGCAGCCATGGTTTTCTCACCCCCGGATAATCCGGTTGATTCACGTTCTGTTTTTCCCGGAAATCGGACCATCAACATTATACCCCCTGAAAATACGTCCTCGACATTCTCTATCTCCAACCACGCTTGCCCGCCTGTCACTTCTAAAAAAGTCTTTCGTATATCGCTATCAACCCTCTTAAATGCATCAATAAAGAAACTCTTCTTTTCTTTAACGACTTCCTCTATGAAGACTATAATTGAGTTACGTTCCATTTCCAATTGGTTTTGCCTGCCCGACATGCTTCTATATCCTTCAATTACCTGAATGTAACTTTCATGAGCGCGTAGATTAATTTTTGTCTTTATTGTTTCAAGCTCGTCAGTCAGTTCTTTGACAGTTGTATCCACATCAAAGGAATCCGGCAATTCCTTATAGCCCAACGAAAAGAGATCACCGGTAAGATGCGACTCCCGTGAAGCAATCTCATCGATATCCTTTCGAAGTACTGCTGTCTCCTTTTCAATCGTGTTGAACTCTTTTGAGATCTTTCTCTCATTTTCCCTTAGTTCCTTTATCTTTCGCTCGTATTGTTGTAAAACGCCATAGGAGCTGCCTGAAGAATCTATCGCTTGCTGTTCTTCATCTCTTAGTATTTGGAGTTCCGCTTCTATCGATTCTAGTTTAATCCGTGATTCATTTGCCCTATTCCTGGCTTGTTCAAGCTCTGTTTTTAACCCCTGTTTCTCGTCATCCATTCCTCTTGAACGTTCCAAGATAATCTCAATTTCATTGTTCAATGCTAACGAGGATGTCATTATCTGGCGGATTTCCAGATCCGTCCCTTCTATCGATTTTAAAATCTGGTTTTTTTTCATATTTAGTTGAGCCATCTCGGTTCTTGCGGCAGCGGCAGCAGTTTCATCAATATTTTGCAGCTTTTGTCCTATTTTCTTCATGGTAAGCATCACTATCGACATGCGTCTCCGACGCTTGTCTAACTCGAGAGCCATAGAATCAGTTTCTGACTGAAGCGATGTATTATATGACATCAGTCGCTCCAGTGGTTCTTTAGCCTTATTTACCGCCCTAGCCATAATGGAGACTTGCAGTGTCAAATTGTCAATTCCTGCTTCTAATTTGGTTTTTTGGGATTCCAGGCTGTTGATTTTCAAAATGTGGTCGTTCAGTTCGGAAGTTCTCTTTTTAATCAAGAATTCCAAAGATGCAAGTGAGCACCTTAGGTTATCTATCGAGTCACTCGAAAGAATTGCCTTTGCAAGGTCTGAAATTTTCGATCCAAAATCCAATGATGTCGAACTTCCTGCCGGTTCAAAGAGCACACCGTCAACAGACACCGCCCTGTACCCTTGTTTTGCCAACATATACGCTGTGGTAGAGGTCTTTGCAAGAAATGTATCACCAAACAAAAAATCAGGCAGATCCTTGTAATCTGAATATACAAACTCTGCAAGATTGCCAATTATACCCACATCATCCTGCGAAATCTCGGGTCTTTTTGTGCGACTGGCAATGTCCAGTGGGATAACTTTAAGACGAGGCAGCCTCTTTAACTTTGCATATTCCGCGATTGAAATCATGGATATCGCCTTGTCAACTATGAATGCCTTCATCCATTCCGTTCCTGCTGCAAAAACAGATCTCTCGTATCTTTTATCCCACCTTATCACATTGTAAGCTAGTCCCTTTATTCCGAATTTCTTCGGATCCTTCATCAACTCAGCAATAGCCACGTCTTCATTTCCCGCGCTCTTCGCAATATCGGCTTCCGCCCCGTATTTTGCAGCTAAATCCTTGGCTCTGTCCACCAGGACAGATGAACTAACAAGCTCCTTTTCAAGGCTGATTTTTGTTCCCCTTAAATTTTCAAAAAACCTGTGTAAGGCATCTAGTTTTGTCCTTTCCAATTCAAGAGTGTTTCTAAGGCCTGTAAGAGCCGTGATGTTATTCCCAATTTCAGCCCTCAGAGAAGAAATCTGTTCCTTATTCTCCCTTATTTTATCACCGTTTATCTTAGTTTTTTCCTCCAGCCTTACGACTGAAGTTTCAAGATCATTTTTGATTCCTGAAACGAGTCTATGCCGATAATCGAGCTTCTCTTTGATGCTGTTGTACTTGACGTTGTCAGAAGTGAGCGCGTCTATCTGGGAGTTGACTTCTTTAAGATGAGATTGTAAGACTGAGATCTTCGCATATTTGTCACCCAACACAGCGTTCTTTTCCCCTGTTTTCAAACTCAAATCGTCTAATTTTTTATCAAGGCTTTCTTTTTCCATGTCAATCAAGGGAATTTGCCTTTCAATTTGAACAACGCGCTGCTGCGACTCTCTTAGCACCGCTTTCATTCTTTCGGATTCATACACTATGTTCGTTATCTTGCTTCCTATCTGCGTCCTGGCCTTATTTTGAAGGTCGACTTGATTGATAAATGACGTCTTCTCAGACTCGATCTTTTCAATCTGGCGACGAATTTCCTCTAGCTGCTTGAATAATTCCGAGGAACCCAAAGTGTTGGAATGTAAAACGCGGTTTTGGAGTGCCAGTTTGTCCCTGGTTTCCCTTATGCTACTTGAAAGCCAGACTGCCTTAAATCGCTTTAATTCGGACTCTAGCTGCTCGTATCGCAGCTGATCATTTCTTTCCACCTCCAGATCATCGATTCTCTTTCTAACTTCGCCCATTCTTGCAACGGCTACCTCAAGACGGCGGTCGGACTCCTCTAGCTGCTTTAAGGCTTCTACCTTTTTTTCGTCGAAATACGAGAGACCTACGATATCCTCGATAATCCTCCTGCGTTCCTCTGAATTTAATTCGGAAATGCGGGTTATCATTCCCTGTTGGACGATGTTCAGCTTGTTTGGTGCGGCGACTATGACTTCAAGTAGTTCAGTAATGTTGGCTTTCGATACTTTTTTACCGTTAAGATGGTATTGGCTATCACCGGTTTGCCCTTCCATTTCCCTTGTCACCGTTACGGAATCAGAAGGCAGGGGTATTTCCCTCCCAGTATTGTCGAAAGTCAATGAGACGCGAATTAACCTGTGCGATCTGTTTTGACTGTCATGGAATAACGACTGGAACTTATCAACGCGTAAGGCTTTAGGACTGTTTTCACCCATGGCAAACATTATGGCATCCAGAACATTGCTTTTCCCGGAACCATTAGGACCGGTGACGACAACCAGCCCCTTTTCGAAATTTATCACCGTATTCTTAAATCCAAAGGACTTGAAGCCGTAAATTTCAAGCTTTTTAATGTGAACCAATGGGAATGACAATAACTGAACGTACCGGGTTAGTTATATGTTGTACAGTACGACCTGCCTCCCTTTGGTAAAATATTTTTACCCTACCGCTTCCGTTTGCCTTCTACGAACTCCAGGAAGTTTGCCTTTGCCTGGGAAGATGGCATCTGTATAGGGGGATGCTTAAAACAGTAGGCAGAAACACTCTCAAGAGATCCAGAGACGCCTCTGTCGATCGCTAATTTTGTTCCCCTTATTCCATCGATTATCACGCCGGCACTGTTGTATGCATCCACTACCCTTAGCTTAAGATCAAGGTCCACGGGGATATTGCCAAAGTATTTGCCCCTGATGGAAATATAACAGACCTTGTCATTTTGAAGGAATTCCACAAAATCCGAGGGTCCGATACGCATAGGAATCTGATAAGGGGCCATTGCTGCCACTGCGCTTGTCTTGCTAACCCTTTTGTCCTCCAGTCTCTCTTCATCAAGCATGTTGTAAAAATCCATATCCCCGCCTACATTCAGTTGGTATGTCTCGTCCACCTTCACTCCTCTATCAACGAACAGCTTTACCAGTGTCTTGTGCAGTACAGTCGCACCCAATTGACTCATTACGTCATCCCCTGCACAAGCAAGACCCCGGCTCTCAAATGCCTGCTGCCATTTTGGCTCCGATGCTATAAAGACGGGGATTGCATTGATAAAACATACTCCGGCATCCATACACCTCTCGGCGTAATATTGCGTAGCCTGCCTGCTACCGACTGGTAGATAGTTAAGAAGAATCTCTGTTTGGGTATCCTTTAGAACCTTCTTAATATCGACAGCCGGCTTTTCAGAAACTTTGATTTTCTGACCTAGGTGTCTGCCCACGCCATCCGAGGTTTCTCCCTTCTCAACTCTGACGTCCATCTTTTCAACGTCGGAGATCCTGACTGTGTTGTTGGGTTGTGCAAAAATTGCTTCCGATAGATCCTGCCCTACCTTGGAATTTGCAACGTCAAAGGCAGCCACGAATTCAATATCGCCAGGTTCAAGGCCACCTAAGTTATAAGAGGTAAGGCCTACAGACTCTGTTCTATTTTTATTATAATAGGATGTGCCTTGAATGAGCGCAGATGCACAATTTCCAACACCTGCGATGGCAACCCTAATCTTTTTACGCATATGACCATCACTAGTATTAAAGCCAGATTAATATATTTATGTAGACCAATTGATCCATGAGATGATATCATTTGTATTGACCGGATTGACATTACAAATCGCCACGACCATCTCAAATATGGAATTAGAAAGCTGAAACCCGGTGGCATATGTTTTATAATAAAATATGATATAACTTGGCAATCAGAATACTTGAATTATATACGGATATCGATGAAATACATTTAATAACATATTCCACTCGCAGCATGAAAAAATGATCCTCAAGGAAGCAAAGTGCGAACCAGTAGGGTGCGACATCTAACGTAAACACATGAATTGGCAGCCAAATCACGGGAGAATGGATGAAGGGTGATTTTCTATCTGCCATACTAATTTGATGATATATGTGATATATGATATTCAAAACATGACAACAACGCATGACTCGTGATATTTTGGTTATAATTGGCAGCCGGTTGCTCATGTCAAATTAAGCAGTGTATGAATGAATGATATTACTTGTGAAACTGTACAAGACTGCTGGATTATGTTACATATATGTTGTCGATATGACCGCTACTCACAGGCAACGACCAATGTTTAATAACTAATAGCATAAATCTAATACTACACTCCTATAGTATACACGGTGATGTCAATGAAGGATTCATTTTCAAGTTGTGAGAAGGAGGGATTATACAAGGCGATATTTTCAAGACGAGATGTTCGTTCACATTTTATCAATAAGGAAATTCCGAATGAGGTTTTGGCGAGAATCCTGAATGCTGCCCATCATGCACCATCAGTTGGATTCTCACAGCCATGGAATTTCATTTTGATCAAGCATAATTCATCCAGACGACGTGTCAAGAACTCCTTTTTAAAGGAACGGGAAAGGTCGATTTCAATGCTTGATAATGACAAGACCAAACAGGAAAAATATGTTTCAATAAAGCTTGAGGGGATAATGGAGTCTGCCCTAAATATCTGCATCACATACGACTCGACAAGGTTTGGTCCGTTCGTACTTGGCAGAACATCAATTGCAGAGACCGGCCTTTATAGCGTGTGCTGCGCAATTCAAAACCTTTGGCTTGCCGCAAGGACTGAAGGAATTGGAGTTGGCTGGGTCAGTATTCTTTCAAACGAAGATCTTCAGAATATTCTATCAATACCTAAACATATCAGACCGGTAGCATATCTCTGTCTGGGTTATGTAAGCGAGTTTGCAGACAAACCCGACCTTGAAAGGAAAGGATGGATATCGAGAATGGAGTTAAACGATGTCATATACTACGAGCAGTGGGGCAGACATAGGCTTGATTCCTGGGCACAATTCTGCAGTACGATTGAGAAAATCAACAGTTAGTCTACGGTTATTTTTGTCTGATTGAGCAAGTATTGCTGACATTCTTGATTAGTCGCTTACGATAGGTAAGTTGCCAGTTTAGCAATGTATGTTTTTAGTACTGTTTAATAGCGTATTTTTTCTGACTTGCTTGACAGTAATTTCCCTTTTTTAATTCCCATATCTTCAACTGTCTATTTTTCTCCAAAGTCAGATTACCTACCTATCTGAGACCGGGGCATAATTTGGTTTTGCCAATTCTCTTCATATTATTTTGAAAGTAGCTTCCTAACATGTGTTTGATAGCTTTTGGATGTTGTTTGCTGCGTGTCTTGCAATGTCTTACAATTGTAATAAACAATAATTTGATAGAGTAGTAC
>DATDFS010000318.1:0-53297 GCA_036522495.1 Nitrososphaeraceae archaeon
GGATGCTCTTAACACCAAATGGAATGTAAACATCCTGGAGCCAAAAGAGGGAATTGGAGGACATTGTCTGCCAAAAGACACCAGAATGTTCTTGCAGTCATCCAAGTCAATAAAGAGTAAGATATTAACAGCCGCCATAGAAGTAGATCAGGATTACAGGCAATACAGACAGATTAGGGCAAGTAAATCAACGTTATCTCACTCAGTATCGCCACCACTATCAGCATCGAATTTAGAGGAAGATGATGTGAGCGACGGCGGTAGTAGTAATTACTCGGACTGAATAATAACAACACTAATAATGGCAGACCGGGGCGTATAGAAAACATCATGCGTGAAAAGCAGTCAGTATTAGCTTTTGGTGCCCATCCTGATGATATCGAAATTGGTATGGGAGGGACAGTAGCAAAGCTAAATGGCATGGGCTATGATGTTAACCTTGTCGTAGCAACTCTTCCGAATTTTGTAAAAACAGACACAAAAGAACAACGGAGAATAGAAGCAACTATGTCTGCTAAGGTCATGGGATCCAAGCAACCAGAGTTCCTAGATTTATCACCAGATGAAATTATCTTTAGCCGGAAATTTGTGGGCTTGATAGATCAAATTATCCACAAGTACGAACCGGAAGCAGTTTTCACCCAGTGGATAGGTGACTCTCATCAAGACCATCAAGCACTGACTAAGGCAGTAATATCAGCCTCGCGCGACTCGAATAACCTATTTATGTACGAAACAACCATACCTGGCGGAGTGACCGAGAAAACCTTCAGGCCCCAACTTTATATTGATATTAGCGAAACATTAGAGATCAAGAAAAATGCGCTTAATTGCTTTGACTCACAAAAAATTCGCTGTGGCGATCCTTGGATAGGCGCTATAGTTGGAAGAAGCTCGTACAGGGGCTATCAAATGAATACAAAACATGCTGAGGCATTCGAGGTAATTAAGGTTACCAAATGGTAGTCCTAATTCTGATGGATTCACTACCTATTCAAACTGAGTCATTAACTAATTAATTTTTTGGTGGATTCATTAACCAATAACGAATTGGCACGATAACGATGGAAGCGTCCATGTGATGTATGCGTCTTGCATATGTGAAATTGTCTCTTGTAAATATGCATATGAATTGATAGAAAATGACACTGGAATAACCTTCTTTTATTTTAACTACTAGTCTACCTATTCAATCTAACTATCTGACATAACAACCATTCCATAGTTTGTTAAGCCTTTACCCACGTTAACAAAATGTAACAAATGGATAAAGTCAAACGTTCTGATATGAGTTGTAGAGGGCATTTTGAAAAAATTGCCGTAAGTCGGAAACCTTAACCCTTTCCTGTTGCATAGTATCTCGGTATCTAACTGTGACGGTGTCATCGTCCATGGTTGTTTTATCAATTGTTACTGCAAAAGGTACTCCAATTTCTTCCAATCTTCTATATCTTCTGCCTATTGATCCCGACTCATCATAAAAGATATCAAATTCCCTTTTAATCTTGGAATAGATGTTCTGTGCTTTCTCACTTAATCCCTGTTTTGTCATCAGAGGGAGAACCCCGAGAAGCACTGGAGCAAGATAAGGCTTTAATTTTAATACAATTCTGTCATCACGTTCCCTGTCCTCAAAATAAGAGTGTTCTAGAATTGCATAAATGCTTCTATCAATACCCATTGAAAGCTCAAAGATATGTGGTAAGATCTTTGTCTGATCGGAAGAATCGATCACTGCCAGGTTGTGCTTACTTACAGTAGCATGTCCCTTGAGATCATAATCTGATCTGTAGTTGCATGCGACAAGTTCTAGCCAGCCTATGCTTGTCTCAACTTCATAATCAAATGCAATTAATGCATAAAACGCCTTCTCCTCATCAGACAATCGTCTAAAACGGGTTCGTTTCATATCTATCCCGGTTTTCATATAAAATCCGTTTAATAATGCAAGGTAATATGCAACCATTTTGTTCGGTAACAAACCCTTTCTGAGGGCCTCATCTGCCGTAGCCTCAGTAATTGTTCCCTGCTCGTAAAGCCTCAGAACAGTATCTTTGACTTCTTCAAACTTTGGCAAATCATCAAGTTTATTGGGATTGCAAAATACTTCAATCTCTGCCTGATAGAATTCTCTCAGTCTAAGTAAACTCTGTCTTGGGGCTATTTCATTTCTGAAGCTCTTGCCAACTTGAGCAATCCCTAATGGCAATTTACCACGCATAGTTTTGAAAACTCGATCAAAATCAACAAATATAGTCTGACAGGTTTCAGGTCTAAGATATGCCTCTTCTACAGCTGGACCAATTCCAACTTTAAACATCATATTAAATCGACTGACATTTCCAAATTCTCCATTACAATTTGGGCATCTTAAACCATGTTTTCTGATGACTATATTTATGTCTTCATCGGCCATTCTTTCAGGAACATTCTCGCCAGTTTTTTCTATTATGTATTTATCGGCTCTAAAGATGGAATTGCATTTGATGCATTCAATAATAGGATCGGTAAAGTTGCCAATGTGCCCGGAGGCAATAAAAACACTTTTGCTCATAATCTGGGAGCCATCAATTTCAACCATTCCATCATGTCTCACAAGCTCTCTTCTCCACAGATCAATGAACTTGTTCTTGATACTAACTCCATTTGGACCGTATTCCCAGAAGCCTGCTGGAGCATCAGCATAAATTTCACAGCTTGGAAAATAAAAACCCCTTTCTAGGGCAAGTTTCATTATCTCTTCGTAATCACTCATCTTTCATAGAACGTTTGTTCATATGTGCTTTAAATTTATTGTCTACTGCATCTCCAGAATCGTTTGTTAAATACGTGTTTAAAGTTTTAAGTGTATTAATATTCTGAAAAAGGTTTAATGCATGCCTTTAATCAAGGAAAGTCCTACAGATTGCTTCATCCAAGGAAGAACCATTTCAATTTTTGTCGTAATAGCTGCAGAGCACCATATAATCTTGATAGAATTTAGAACATAACTGGGTAGCCATTGTATATACTTAAGAGGTTTCTTAATTTCGACAATCACTATTGTCTGATGAGATTCATGACAGCTTTCAAATTCTCAGGGTCACCCCTTTTCTTATCAATTGGAGTTTCCATTATTATTGGTAAATTCATAACCTTCTTCTGCGTAAATAACGCAGCAAATCCTATTTCTCCAATCTGTCCAAGCCCGATATGTTCATGATGATCAGAATGAGAATTTAGATCGCCCTTGGAGTCATTCAAATGTACTGCTTTCATCTCCTTTAATCCTATTGTTTTGTTAAAGTGCTCTATTATTTTGTCAACTCCTTCCTTTGTCCTCATATCATAACCTGAAGCAAAAGCATGGCATGTATCAAGGCAAACACCAAATTTTCTAGAACTTAATTTATCTAATAGCAGCCTGACCTCCTCAAATTTGCTCCCGATGCTATTTTTTTGACCTGCACTATTTTCAAGCAGTATAGTGACTGGAACAATTTTCTGATAATATGATTTGTAATTGTCAATAGCATGATTACAAGCGTTTATCAATTGATTGATTCCATTTTCTGGTCCTTTTCCTAGGTGGCTTCCGAGATGGATTACAAGATATGGAATATCCAGGATAGTGCACCTATGCACTTCTTCTGAGAGAGTATCAATTGATTTCTTGTACAGCTCTCCATGAGGAGCTGATAGATTCGGAAGATAAGGCATATGGACTATGACTGAACTTCTTTGAATTTTGCTGTTCTTCAATTTTGTTTGAAAAATTTTGGCATCCTCATTATCAATCGGTTTTGCAGTCCAGCTTTTAGGATTTCTGCTAAAGATCTGAAAAGAACTACAACCAACCTTTAAAGCATTAGCAACTGAGTTCGATATTGAACCGGAAATTGAAACATGAAATCCTATTCTGGTATTCATTGATTGTGGAATAAAGTATCAACCATTTAAAAGATCGTATAATTTTACATGGGTCTTTTTATATAGTGTATACACATAAATTTTGCTGTCTATATATTGTCTATAAAGCTTGGAACAGGGGATCTAGCAAAGTATCCTTTTCTAAACGAAGCCTCAGAGTACATTCGAGAAACACACTTTGATTTTGAAGAATTTAATCGACTTGAAATGAAGCATATTATCAATAGATCAGCGGAGAGGATGGAGACAGAATTAATCAATGGAATGATCTATCAGAAACTGGATAAGTATGAAGTTGAAATACTTACTTTTCTTGTTACGCTTATGATGGCGAAATCTATTGGAATCGAAATAATCCTAAAGAAGCATTCTTTGTTTGAAGCGATGAGGGCAGAGAGATTTTTAAGCGAAGATTTAAAAAAAGAAAAAAGTGAACAAAAGAAACGTCTACTCCTCTCCAAAATTTTTGAGGAATTGTTCAAAGTCACTGTTGATATTGATTCTGTGGATAATCGACTGTTCAAAGTCAGAGTTACTGACTATCTCATACGGGCCTCACATTTTCACGAACAGGAATGGAAATTGATCAATAGGTTAGTTCATAAAGGTTACGTCTATCTTGATGCTGAAGAAACTGTAAGGCTCATTCGAAGTGAACTAAGTACTTTGATTTACAGTAAGGTAAAGTCGATGACATTATCTACATTACCAGAAACGATTAAAGCAAAAGCGGATGAGTTGAGAGTTAAACTCGTACCCAATTATGAGTATCGTGTACACAAAGTAACAGATTATTACCCTCCATGTATCAAACATGCATTAGAAATAATGAACCAGGGTGAAAACCTTCCACATTCTGCAAGACTAATGCTTGCAACTTACATGTTAGCGATTGGAAAAAGTATAGACGAGATTGTAGTGCTATTTCATAATGCTCCTGATTATAATGAAAGGATTACAAGGTATCAGGTAGAGCACCTTGCCGGTCTTAAAGGCAGTCGTACAAAATATTCTGTTCCTTCCTGTGAAAAACTTCGAAACGAAAATCTTTGTTTTGCAACTGAAGAATGCAATGGCATAATAAACCCAATTCAATTTGGGCGCAATTTGCAGAAGAATCTATGAATAGCAATAATGATGATCAATTTAAGGAGAAAAATATAGCACTTCTCAGAAATGCATTCAGAGAATATTATTTCAAACATAGTAAAATCATCGAGGTTCCAGAACGTATGGAAGAACATGAATTTGGATACATGCAATTTGGATCAGGAATGATCAGACACCTCGCATTCAGAAATATTGGCGAACTTTTGGCGAGGCTGATTAAAGATATTCCTTCAGATGTTTACTGCTCAAATGCATACTATAGATTTCCGACGTACGATATGCAGGAAAAACAGTGGATGGGAGCAGATCTTATTTTTGATATTGATGCAAAGGATTTGCATTTACCCTGTGAACTACTGCATACATATTTTATATGCACAAATTGCAGAGAAGTGCAGGAAACCAAGACTGAGATATGCATGTATTGCAAAACTGGAAAACTAAATCACGTTTCCATCCCATGCAACAAATGTAACCATGCTTTAAAAAAAGAAGTTAGGCGTCTAGCTGATTTATTAATATATGATCTCGGTATTAAGGAAAAGGCTATTCAGATCTATTTTTCAGGTAATAATGGATATCATATTCATATTTCAGATAATGAATTCCATCGTTTGAATTCGCAGGCTAGGTCAGATATTATAGGCTATCTGATTGGTAATGATATGACAACAGAAAGTATTGGTGTAAGAAAAGCGGGAGTATCTAGTGATGGTTTCTTAATCAAATTTCCAAAGGGCGGAATGATGTACGGCTGGCGCAATAGAATAGCTCAAAAATTAGGAGTTGATCAATCATCAATAACTAAATTGCGTAATATAGTTCAACAAAAAGGAGGATATAGCGGATTCAAGGCAGAATTGCTTAAAATGACTAAAGACATGGGGGTCAAAATTGATCCTCAGGTAACAATGGATGTTCATAGAGTGTTCAGAATGGCAGGTACAATAAATAGCAAAAGTGGATTAACTAAAATGAAGTGCCACAATGAAATAGAATCATTTGATCCATTAAATGATGCCTGTCTTTTATCTGATAAGGAAGTCAATGTGGAAATGAAAGTACCCATAAAAGTAAAATTAAGGGGTCAGTCGTTTAATTTAGGGAAAGAAACAGCAAGACTGCCTGTCTACGCAGCAGCTTATTTGATATGTAAAGGCCTAGCCAGAGTAAATTGATATCGCATTATGATAGCTAGTCCTGTTATGAGCTCGTACGCACTCATACCATCAATTGCCTCCAAAATTAATAATCATTATTATTAATTCGCCACCAGCAAAGCTTATTTCTGAATGCTCATAATGTAGAAAAAGAAAAGATTTTAAAGAAAAAGGAGGATGACTATGTCTTCCCGATCAGTTGATGTTCATATACCTCTGGCGATATTGTTCTATGACACAGTAACCTTTCCAATCATTGCAGGATGAAGCTCGCAGAAGTACGGGAAGTCCCCTGCTTTCGTAAACTGATGGGAATATGTTTTACCTGTAGTTGTTAGCGCGCTAAGGCCAGAGTCAAAATCTTTTCCCTTATTTGCATCACTTAATCCTGTACCAGATATTACTGTATGTATTGTGTTGTCGTTGTTAGTCCATGTTACTGTATCACCAGCTTTCACATTAATTGACTTTGGTGAAAATCCATTCGCAGGGGTGATAGATGCTCCTGCCGGGATTGTAACCTTGGCTCCTCCACCAGACTGTTGTGCAGCCGCTGAATGCTGAGATAAGCTTGAAGCAGCTGTAAAAGTGACTAATGTTGTTGCTAACGCAACAACAATACCATATGCCGCTATCCTCTGTTTTGTAGACATTGAATAAAGTAATGTAACATATTTTATAAGTGCTTCTTTTTTAACATATTATATGTGTTAACACTTTAATCGTTAAGTTGTTGAAAGATTTATCTATTTATTCATGTTAAAGATAAGTTCTAACAAATCTTCTACAAATATATACCATTATTAGAGCTGCGTTTGTCGATCGACTATTAGAGGGAAGTCTTTAATCATGGCAAGCAAGTTTTATTATTTTATGGTATATGCTCATCGCCTGAGAGGAGTTCTAATATTAGATGCATATAGAGGCAATCTTATAGACTCTGGAAAATACTTGAAACAAAAATATATTTGGTATGGTGAAAGTGATCAGGTAGGCATTTTTGACAAAAAAAATCAAAATCAGTACGTATCTATCTGGGGTAGGGTAAAATCAATCAATTGACCATTCCACTTCTTGTTATAGATAATCTTTCGCCATTCACGCCAAATATATTGGATTGCTTGGATAAACTTCAAGCAACCTATATCTGTAGAAAATATTTCGAAATGAATAGCAGTATAAGCAGTAATAATAGCCAGTACGATAAAGCAATATTGTCTGGACGTCAAAGGAATAATAAAGAGATCAATGTCGTAAATTCAAAGATCATAAAATATTGTTTTGAAAATGATGTCCCAATATTAGGAATCTGTTATGGTGCAGAAATAATTGCACTGACGCTTGGAGGAGCAATTCGTAGAATGGATGGTCGTATTCAGGGTGTCATACCTGTAACTATATCAAAACCAAACATATTGATACGTGATAAAGAATCAGTTAGTGTTTATGAAAGCCATAGGTATTGTGTATCAAGACTTCCTGAAGACTTTGATTCGCTGGCAAGCTCCAACTACTGCAAGCATGAATTTTTTTCCCATAGGAGAAAGAAGATTTTTGGTACACAATTTCATCCTGAAAGAAGTGGTGGGGATGGCTTTACATTGCTATCAAACTTTCTGACACTCTAATTAGTAGCAGCATATATAATAAGAATGATTTTTATTTCCATGACATCCATCTAAAACTTCTTGCAGTCGCAACCAGAACATTCCATTACCTTACCATTAGTTAGTGAGAAGGATGAAAACTATTACCTTCCTTTAGTAATTAAGGTGGTTACAAAGTATTGGGGTGAAGAAATTCCACCAGAAGGAGAAACAGAGATGGCTAAGAAATACCCTAAAATGAAAGGTTCAGGAATGATGGAAGGAATAGAGCTCGCTGAAAGACATGGATTTGCATCTCACATTTACAAAGGTTCGATAAAGGATCTTAAGAGGAGAATAGACCAGGGAATTCCTCCAATAGTTATTCTTCCTGGTATTCGCGAAATTGTGCAACATGCAACTATTGTGTCTGGCTATAATTCTGAAGAACGGAGAATTCTTACTTACATTCCAGAGCCTGATAGCGTAGGTGCAATTCCTGAATCAAAATTTGAACAGGATTGGGAACAGGATGATATGATCACATTAATACTCATTCCAAAAGATATGAAGGATCTCTTTAAAAATGAAAATCTGAAATTCACAGATTCACATAGGATCTGTTTTGAAGCAGAAAAATTGCATCAGCAAGGTAAAATTTATGATGCGGTGGAAATGCTGCGTAAAGCAGCAGAATTAGACAATGATAATCCACATGCTTGGTGCCTGCTGGCCGGCGCATATAATGAGCTTAATTTGGAAGAGGCAGTAGCTTGCTATGAAAAAACACTTAAGCTTAATCCAAAATATTACCTTGCTTATCGCGGTCTTGGAAACTATTATCTGAAAAAGGCGAATTATGCTCTCGCTGAATCATACTATGCAAAAGCAATTGATGTCAATTCTTATAGGTTTGGACCAATATATAAAAATCGCGCAGTTGCAAGATTACAACTCAGCAATAATTCTGGCGCTAAAGAAGATCTGATAAAGTACCTCGAACAAACTTCAAATGCACCAGACAGACAGAGTATTGAAGATGCAATAAGCCAACTATAAAAGAGGTACTGCTCCTAGAATGTTGCATATGATCTCTTAAGGATTCTAAGTGTACAGATGTAGTTGTAAAAGATTACTTCTTTAAACAATAAAAATAATTAAAAGGTGAACTTCTTTTCATCATGATTACCCATTTCTATACATGGAATTCAAATCTAAAACGTTCTTAGGATCTATCGCTAAAACTTTATCAAAAATCACAGTATCTTCGTTGTATCTTACTAAGTTAACAAGGATTGATCCTTTCTAGTCTTATCTTGATCCGTTCAATTTATCATGCATTGATTTATTGTAGACCTGCTATCATTAGAGAGGCAATTCATAGTATCTCATGATCTGAGTCAAAATCATCTAGGGAAAATAATAGTATGAGAAAGCATAGCAAGATAAAAATAAAAATGAGCCGTGTTGCCCTCTGTGTTTTCACACTTGTATCGATGACTTATTGATATCAAACGGCAAAAAATTTTCAAAAAGACACTCCAGTTCTAACGCACAATGGCAAGTATTTAGATTCGGATCTAAGGTAATACAAATATTCTCTGTTAATAATTTTTTTATGAATTGGAGCCGCAGGAGCGAAGGAATGCTTTCATAAAAGGATTCACTATAAGAAAGCTCAGTGGTAATAATCTATTATTCAGGATAATAATATATAACATAATCTGTTTTTTAGAAACCAATCTTATGGTCACCGCATCAAAGAAGTCTTCAAAAATGTTTGTATATATTCGAGAATTTGACAAATACGACGATAGTGGAAAATTGCTATGTAGAAATACCATTTGTTTTAATTATCCAAAATCACCTTATAGAAGGTACTGTTCTAAGAAATGTAGCAAAGATTTCGAACATTGGTATTACCATAACTTTTACTGGGATCGGGTAAGATCAGATATATTCAAACGTGATAATTATACCTGTCAAATATGTAAAAGAAGGTTTCCATATACATACAGGAGAAGGTTTGCAAAATCCAAAAAATTGCAATGCGATCACGTCATACCACGATCTCTGTATAAACAACACGGATACAAGTATGATACACTTGAAAATAAAATTACTGCAACATTGGAATTTTTCCATAATCCAGATAACCTTAGAACCCTATGCTACAATTGCCATAAGCAGGTCACACTAAAATATGTTAGGAGTGAGAAAAAAGTAGCCCAAATAATTCGAGAATGAATTAGGGTCTAAGTGTTCTTGTAGTCATCTTCGTGCAAAAAATGAATTACCGGGTACGCTTATGGTAGTCGTCTTCTTAGTTAATAAGACTTAGATTCTCAGACTTTGTTGGCTTGTTAACATCTAGTTTAGATTTCTCAAAGGTGCACCCCATCGCCCAAATTTCATCATTACCTATTAGTTGCATGAAGCGTTTACAGTTCTATTTACAGTTCTAAATCACTAAATCTATATGTGATTGCGAGCTTCTTGTGATCGCCATTAGATATACTTTTAGAAGATGATGTTGCCGCCGCCTGCTCTGTTTTGATCTTAAAGAAGCCGAAGGTTGTGTCATTCCACTCCACCTGTAATAAATGAATATTGATACATTTTGATATCGTTTTTTATAAACAAGTAATTTTGCGGTTGTTTGTTATCACTTCCGATTATATGGCATTAATTGATGGAATAGTTACTATTGTTCGAATGTTAGTATAAAGTGACTCCTTTACCTCTTTTCGTGAACTTTTTCCATGACATAACAAAGAACCGGCTAGAGCACAAGAGAAGAACTAATAGTTGATGTGTTCGATCTTATAAGGAATCAAGAGATAACCGATACTAATAATAATTATTGATTCCAGATAATTCCATCTTGGACAATTCTATAACTCGCTATAAAATTAACCAGATGACAGATAATGGTGTGAATGTAATTCTTACCCTTAGTGAAGATGTGGAGCTTGAGTCTGTTTCTCAGCAGCAGCTGATGCTAGAAGCCATTGATCGGGCCCTACAAGATAAAGAAGTTAAAGAGCAGATCAAACCAATTTTAGAAGCTATTCTTGCATCCCAACCTCAGACTGTAATCAACACATATTCACAAACCGTCATCCAGATTACAATGCCAAAGAAACGCTATGAAATGATGGGAAACCCTACAGTAGGAGATCAAATATTAATAGATATCAAAATGACGAAATAAGTATCTAGAATTGTCATTGTGCTCCTGTAGGTTTGTAATTATATTCAAAAATCGTACATCATTATTTGGTACAACCTTTATTCCTCTCAGATCTATTCATTTGACTCCCTAATATAACCTGCCTATGACAGTGCGGGAGATGGGATTTGAACCCACGAACCCCTGAGGGATAAGAGCCTCAGTCTTACGCCTTTGGCCAAGCTGGGCGACTCCCGCTTCGGTGTTAAATGGTTCCACAGCACTAATTTGAATATTATGGAATTAGGAATAAGCGGTCATTCTATAGCATATCCAGGCTCTTTTACACATTAGCATGTTCCATTAAGAATGTGCATCTTGCAACTCCACGAACAAGGCAAACGGAATGGTTCATGGCATTGGACTACTTTTTCCTGTCTGAAGTATGCATTTGTTAACACCGATCTGATTTGGGATTCTTTAGTAATGAGATAAGATGCCAACGATCCTTTCATAGATCAAATTATTCGCACAGTCAAGATGATTATCTCTAATGATTTACCCTCCCAAAATCACAAGTCAGAGATGGATGCATTTGGGAATAGATTCATAGCAGAAATTTATGAAATGGTAATAGTTTTTATAAGACTTTAAATTCTCTTAAATAGAATGCTAATCCCGGTAAGATGCTTTACGTGCGGAAAATTAGTTGCAAATAAACATGCAGAATATTCAAACAGAGTAAAATCTGGAGAAGATCCAGCAATTGTGATGGATTCATTAAATATAAAGCGCTATTGTTGCAGAAGGATGTTTACCTCGAGCGTAGAGACTATATACCAAGTAATACCTTATTACGAAGCATTAAGAAGAAGGATGTCTGAAATTCAGTCAGAGATAGAATAAGATAACAGATGCCTTCAATTACGGCTCTAAAAGGCAGGATTGTTTTTAACAGCAGAGGAAGTAAAACCATAGAGGTCGATGTTGTCACAGATAAAAAGTTCTTTGCTAGAGCATGCGCACCATCCGGTGCAAGTGTAGGAAAACACGAAGCTCAAAGTTTTCCTAATGACGATTTTAAAAAAGCATTAGAAGTATTCACTACAAATGCCAAAAAATTTGTCGGGCTAGACGCAGAGGATCCAAGGGTGATTTTTGATGCTTTGAAATCTATCGATAACACTGAAACGTACACCAAGATCGGCGGAGCCGTTGCGTATGCGTTGAGCATTGCAGCTATTGATTCTGCAGCAAAGGCATTGAATGTTCCTATGTTCAAATTATTAAAGCCAAGAAAGCCCTATAAATTTCCTTTCCCCCTTGGCAATATTTTAGGCGGCGGTGCTCATGCTGGGCCAGGCACTCCAGACATACAAGAATTTCTGGTCTGCCCTATTGGAGCTAAAAGTATTATAGAAGCGATAGAAATGAATTTCGAAGTACATAAAGAACTTTGCAAAGTCATTGAATCCATTGATAAACACTTCACATATGGTCGAGGGGACGAAGGTGGGTGGGCTCCGAATGTAAATAACGATCAGGCGTTAGAACTTGTAGAGATGGCTATTAAAAATTGTGGCTTTTCTCTTGGAAAAGAAATATCAATCGGAATTGATTTGGCGAGCTCTTCCCTTTGGAATGAAAAGAAGAAGATATATGACTATGTTAGACAGGGAATAGTACGCAATACTCAAGAGCAAATTGATTTTGCCGACGACCTAATTAGAGGATATAAACTCATTTATTTGGAGGATCCAGTCCATGAAGAAGACTTCGAAAGCATGGCTATTATAACCAAAAGGAATCCGAAATGCATGGTCACTGGTGATGATATGTTAGTCACAAATACAAGGCGAGTCAATGAAGCAGCAAAGTCCAAAGTGTGCAGCGGCGCGATTCTGAAGGTCAATCAAACTGGAACACTTTATGATGCCATGAAATTTGCTGAGGAGTGTACCAAAAACAATATCAGAATTATAACATCGCATAGATCTGGCGAATCTTCGGACTCACATATAGCACATATTGCAATTGCTACTGGTTCTAAAATGTTAAAGTCAGGAGTCCTTGGTGGTGAGCGTATAGCAAAATTAAACGAGCTTTTACGCCTTACGGAGTATGATTTAATAGAAGGTATGGCTGATCTGTCCTCTACATGATATGTCTGACGATAATAAAGAAGTTCAAGATGAGGATTTAGCCGCCACTACGGAGGATGAATCTAACAGCGATACATCCAGTGAGGAATCGACTTCTGCCGAAGTCCAAGAAGGCGACAGCGTGTTAGAGAGTGATAATTTAGAAAAAATGATTCTTTCTACTGGCATTCGCGTTGGTACGCCAGTCAAAACAAAATACATGACACCATTTATTGTTCGCGCTAATCCGGAAGGTTTGTACATCCTTGATATTAGCAAGACCTTGGCGAAAATCGATGTAGCAGCCAAATTCATTGGTCGTGCCAATATCTCAAGGGTAGCAGTAACTTCTGCACGAGAATATGGTAAAACGCCTGTAGAAAAATTTTGTGAACTCACAGAAGCAACAAGTGTTTTTGGACGGTTTATGCCAGGAACATTCACAAACCCGTCATTGCCAAAATATATGGAGCCTGAGATCGTAATTGTCACCGATCCCCAGGCAGATCAACAAGCAGTGTTGGAGGCTACAAGAGCAGGCGTTCCAGTAATTGCAATCGCTAATAGCGACAATGTCACCTCAAGAGTGGATTTAGTAATCCCTGCAAATAACAGAGGACGAAAAGCTCTTGCTACTGTATATTGGCTTCTTGCAAGAGAAGTATTGAAGAAGCAGGGCACGATCAAGTCAGACAGCGAAATGAGAATGTCAATTGATGACTTTGAAACCAAGTTAGTCGAGGAAATATCTTGAACAAGAGTCCTTTTAGGACTCCTGCTGTAGCTGGGATCTTCTATCCGAGCAAGCCTTTAGAACTCACACAATTGATTGAACAATCATTTAGAGATCGAAAATTTGGGCCAGGTAAAATGCCGCCGTCCGGGTCAAAACGCAGAATTTATGGGGTTATTTCACCCCATGCAGGATATGTCTACTCCGGTGCCGTTGCTGCTAATGGATTTTATGAAGCATCATCGATGGACTTTAATACTGTAGTGATGATAGGTCCTAACCATTATGGGATTGGCACAGGGGTGGCCATAATGCATGATGGAGTTTGGGAAACACCGCTAGGTCAAATCGAAATCAATCCGTATTTAGCATCAGAAATCTCAAAACATTCTGACATAGTTAATTTCGATGACTTTGCACACAGTAGAGATCATTGCCTAGAAGTTCAAATTCCCTTTCTTCAATATATCAAGAAAAACGAGTTCAAAATCGTACCAATTGTATTAATATTGCAGGATCTGGAGACCGCGATGGATATAGGCAAGTCCATAGCTCAAACCACAGCAAATACAAAGACATTACTTATTGCATCCTCAGATTTTACTCACTATGAAACAAATAGTGAGGCATACAGGAAGGACGGTGAACTAATAAACGCAATCTTATCATTAGATATTTCAAAGTTTTATGAAGTGTTGGAAAGGCTTGTTGTATCCGCTTGTGGTTATGGGGCAATTGCTTCTGTAATGAAGGCAGTAAAGGATTTAGGAGCAACAAAAGGTGAATTGCTAAAATATGCCACAAGTGGCAATATTACAGGAGATATGAATGCAGTTGTTGGATACTCATCAATTATATTTGTATGATTCTGAGGAAAACATCATCAAAGGCATCTGCACCAGCAAAAATCATCTTGTTTGGTGAACATTTTGTTGTATATGGCAATTACGCAATTCTAGCGTCAATTAACAAGCGTGTCAATGTCACTGTCAATTTGAATAAAACCCAAACAATCAATATTAAATCAGACTTAGGGATTATGGCATCATATACTGATTCAAAGTTTAACTTAGTAAGAGGAGGAAAGAACACAAAGGAAATTCTCGATCCACTCTACAAGTGCGCAAGTGATGTCCTTTTGGAAAGGAAACAAAATTTAGGATTAAATATAAATTTAATTTCAGAAGTCCCATATGGGATTGGACTGGGATCTTCCGCGGCGTGTTGTGTAGCCACGGTAGCTGCGGTAGATTCACTCTTTCATGAACCTGATAAACGGTGGGTATGTGCAAAAGCAGTTGAATCAGAACGCTTAATTCACAACAATTCTTCTGGGGGAGACTGTTACATTTCAACGTTCGGAGGTTTAATATATTATAGTAAAAATAAAGGATTCAAAAAGATTGAATCAAGAAAAGATTTGTCTTTGATTGTTGTAAATACTGGAGTCAGACACTCTACTGGGGATTTGGTTTCTTCGGTCAAAAGATTCAAAGACGATAATGTGTCATTGTTTAAAGACTTATCTTCTTGTGCAGACAATATTTGTCAGAATGCTTTTGCTGCAATCAACATTGGCGATCAGAAACAACTTGGAAAATTAATGAATGAAAATCATGCATTGTTACAGCAGCTTAGAGTCTCACATAAAAAAATTGACCAAGTGGCAAAGATTTGTATTAAAAATGGCGCTTTAGGAGCAAAACTCACCGGCGCAGGTGGAGGTGGAAGTATGATTGCGCTTATTCTGAATGACGATAAAATAAAGATAATTTCTGATATCGAGAGGAATAGCTATGATTGTATGCCTGTGAAGATTGACTATGATGGGTTAATGGTATACTAAGCTTTAAATCCGCTATGCTGTGATTTTTAGAAGATGGGACGTAATCTCGTACTGATCAAGCTTGGCGGATCGGTAATCACCTTCAAAGAAAAACCACTTGCCGCCAACTTTGAAGCAATTAACAATATTTCACGTATACTTGCTTCTCTAAAAATACCTTTCATAGTAGTCCATGGTGGTGGTTCATTTGGACATTATCTATCAATAAAATACAATATCCATACAAGACCAGATCAATATCATCCGCATGGTGTATCGGTGGTACATGAATCAATGATTGCATTAAACCAAATTATAGTCGATTCCATGATTAGTGTAGGGATGAATCCTTATGCAATTATGCCCTCGATTTTTACATTAGACCATAGACCGATTGCTAGGAAAATTAGGGAACTTCAGTACTTTACAGAAGATAATATAATTCCAATAACATTTGGGGATGTTGTCCGCGTAAAAAATAGAATGTATTCAATTATTTCTGGCGATGAATTAATGTCAATCCTTTCCAAAATTTTAAGACCGTCGAAAGTCATTTTTACGCTCAATGTTGACGGGATTTACAAAGATATGAATAAGAAAGAGGTTCTCAAAGAATTAAATAACAATAACAATTCCATCAACTTTTCAACAGTAGTACAAGATGTGACAGGCGGTATGCGAAGAAAAGTCGTAGAAGCACTAAAGATATGTGGTACTGGAATAGATGTATTGATGGTAAATGGATTGAAGCCAGAACGGGTTGCAAATGCTATAACTGGTACTGATTTTGAAGGTACGATGCTAAAAGGATGGAGGAGTGGAAAATAGTGTGACAGATAAGTCTAGTTTGCCATCGGATATTGAAGTCATAAAGCAACGCAAGAAAGATGGTATTGATATACCGCTGCAGAAAAATGTTCAGGCGAAGACGACGTCAAATTATTTAGAATATGTTAAGTTCATCCATAATGCTTTACCAGAACTTAACTACAATGATATCAATACATCAACTATTTTTATGAAGCATAAATTCTCTGCACCCATTATTATTGACTCCATGACTGGTGGGACTCCTGAAGCAATTAACATTAACGGGAGATTGGCGGAACTTGCGGAGAAGTATGGATTTGCTATGGGTGTGGGTAGTCAGAGAGCAGGTCTGGAAAGTGAGGAACTAGCTGAGACATATTCTGTCGCAAGAAAAAATGCCCCTACTGCGTTTCTTGTGGCAAACATTGGTGGAGCACAACTTGGCAAGGGGCTCACGGTTGAGAGTACAAAGGAGATCGTAAAGATGATACAAGCAGATGCTCTTGTAGTTCACCTTAATCCATTGCAGGAACTTATCCAGCCAGAGGGAGAACCAAATTACAAAGGAGTTCTTGAGAAAATCTCGGAACTAGTAAAAAAACTCAATGTTCCGATAATAGTAAAAGAAGTGGGTGCAGGAATTTCCAAGGAAGCTGCTATAAACTTAGAGATGGCTGGCGTATCAGCAATTAATGTAGCAGGTGCAGGTGGAACTAGCTGGGCAGGAGTTGAAAAATTGCGAGCAGAGACAGCAAAAGATGACCTTAAAATCCACCTGGGAGAGATGTTTTGGGATTGGGGAATCCCAACCGCATCAAGTCTAATCGAAGTAAGAAAGGCAGTAAAACTGCCTCTTATCGCTTCTGGCGGCTTGCGTAACGGATTAGAACTCGCAAAATGTATTGCATTGGGTGCAGCCATGTGTGCCATGGCTTATCCATTTTTGCAAAAGGCTGCTGAATCCAAAGAAAGTCTGTTTAGGTTTGCAGACATTATTCTCGCTGAACTTAGAAGTACAATGTTTCTCATTGGTGCAGAAAATATTCCAGCACTAGAAGGCTCAAGGTATATATTGACAGGAGCTTTAGCAGAGAGGGTTAATTGTGGATGAAGACAAGTAGTATTAGAGATGAACTTGAGTCTAATGCTTCTGAGATAAAAGAATTCATCCTCTCGATTCTAGAAGGAGAGCCAAAAGACCTCTATCAGGCATCGGCACACTATATCATAAGCGGTGGCAAACGGTTACGGCCTTTCATGGTAGTTAAATCGTGTGAAATGTTTGGTGGAAGCTCAAAAAGAGCACTGCCTGCAGCTGCGGCAGTCGAAATGGTTCACAATTTCTCCCTTGTTCATGATGATATAATGGATAATGATGACATGCGTCATAGTGTTCCAACTGTTCACAAATATTACGGCATGCCACTAGCCATCCTTGCAGGAGATATTTTATTCTCGAAAGCATTTCAACTATTGGCTGTAAACGGTAGGAAAGCAGGGCTGGCAGAAAAAGCGATCTCTGAGATGATTACAAGGCTCTCAACTGCATGCATATATGTATGTGAAGGCCAGGCTGCTGATGTCAATATGGCATCAAACAAAATGTTCTCTTCTGAATCCCAATATATTAACATGATCGGCAAGAAGACTGCTGCTCTCTTTGAAGTTTCTTGTGCATTAGGCGTATTGTCTGCAGTAGATCCTAATATGGAAGATGTTGAAAACCTTTCATCGTTTGGAAAGAATGTCGGTATTGCATTTCAATTAATTGATGATTTGATTGGGATAATAGGAGATCCGAAGATTACCGGCAAGGCGGTAGGGAATGACATTAGAGAAGGTAAAAATACATATCCAATTCTTCTCGCATTAAACCATGCAAGAGGTGAAAATAAGGACAAGATCCTAAAAGTATTTAGATCAAAGGATGCCTCAAGCACTGATTTGGATGAAGCAGCCAGAACCATTTCTGCCATTGGCATAGATCAACATGTGAGAGATGCTGCAAAAGCACATATAGACAGAGCAATAAAATCAATCGAGAACTATGATAATTCAGGTGCTAAGAAAGCCCTAGAATCTTCTGCCAAATTTATAGTGGAAAGGAGCATGTAACACGTGACTTTTAACGAGGATACTGAAAAGATTATCAAAGCTACTGTATTAAAAAATGCACTTGAATACAAAGGAAAGTCAAAGGTTGACACAGTTATTGCAAAGGTCATAGCATCTAGACCAGATCTTCGAAGTAATTTGGAGAATCTAATTCCTAAAATCACAGAAATCGTACAGAAAATTAATGCACTCCCTTTGGCAGATCAAAAAGCATTGCTTGAGCAGGTATCGCCTAGAGACTCCCAAGAGAAGAAAACAACCGAACGATCCCAGGCACACTTACCCCCGTTAGAAGGCGCTGAGATGGGAGGCGTGATTACAAGATTTCCACCTGAGCCAAGTGGTTATCCTCATATAGGACATGCCAAGGCAGCAATCATTGACGAGGAATATGCGCGCATGTATAATGGAAAATTAATTTTACGTTTCGATGATACAAATCCATTAAATGAAAAACTGGAGTACTATGAGGCAATTAGTGAAGGCTTGGAATGGCTTGGAATAAAGCCTGATATCGTAAAAAATAGTTCTGACGATATCCGAATGTTACATGAATATGGTAAAAAATTGATCTTTGCTGGTGGTGGATATGTTTGCATATGTGATCAGAAGACAATACATGATCTTAGGGCAAAGGGACTTCCATGCGACTGTAGAAAGGATTCAAGTCTGGCTTTGGATCGACTAAAAAAAATGTTTGATGGATCTTTCGAACAAAATGATGCAGTTATCAGATTTAAAGGGGATATGTCAGACCAAAACACTGCAATGAGAGATCCTACCCTTTTTAGAATAATAGAAGATGAGCATCCAAAATTAGGGAATACAACTCGGGTATGGCCAACATATGATTTCGCAGCGCCAATTGAGGATAGTCTCGATGGAGTAACACATGCAATGCGAACAAAGGAGTATGAATTACGAAATGCGTTGTACTTTGCAATACTTGATAGGCTTGGGCTTCGGAAACCTTTGATGATAGAATTTTCAAGGCTAGAATTTAATGGAGTTCCAGTTTCCAAACGGAAAATCAAACCTCTGATAGAAAAAGGCATTATTAAAAGTTGGAGCGACCCGCGTCTCCCAACTTTAATGGGAATTAAAAGAAGGGGTTTCTTACCTGAAGCAATAAGGAAATTTGTTCTTTCACTGGGATTGACACTTGCTGAAACTAAACCTCCCGTTGAAGCCCTTGAAGCATTCAATAGAAAAATTATAGATTCCAACTGTATGAGATTATTCTTCGTTAAAGATCCTATAGAATTACAGATTCAAAATGCTGCTTCAAAGGAGATAACACTGAAGAACCATCCCAATGCTGATCTTGGCACAAGAAAAGTCCTGGTCTCGAACTCTTTTTATATCGCTGGGGAGGATGCAGCTAAACTTGATATTGATGATGAGATCCGGCTAATGGATCTATATAATATAAAGATAATCAAAATTGACTCTGAACAACATAAGAAAGTATTGATTGCCGCTACGATAGGGGAGGCTATAAAGCAAGGCATACCAAAGATTCAATGGGTTGCAAAGAATGATATAATTGCGTATAATGTTATGATAGCTAGAGAATTATACTTAGGGGAAAAATATAACGCAAATAGTCTCGAAATCTGTAAAGGCTATGCAGAGTCGTTTGTGTCAACTCTAAAGCCAGATACTAGGATTCAATTTGTAAGATTTGGATTCTGTAGAGTTGATGACAATAATACCACAATATTTACCCACAGGTAGATAGCAACAATGAAAATTGCAAGAATACGGAATAGCAGAAGAGGCGATACATATGCAGTCGTTTCTGACGACGGAAAGAAACTAATCACTAAATCAGAAATTCAGGAACAAACTGGTGTTCCTATTCCTTCAAACATTAAGGAATTTATGTTCAAGGGTTGGCTTAATGAAGTAAAAGCACATCCAAGGAAATTAATGTATAATCATAGAGTCGAAGATGTTGAACTTTTGGCTCCTATTTCAAATCCACCCAAGATAATTTGCTTAGCGTTCAATTACTATGATCACGCTAGGGATGCTGGGTTAACACCTTCCGATGAGCCTGTAATATTCATGAAACCAAGAACTACACTCAATTCTCCCTTCAGCGACATAATCTGCCCTTCATTTGTAAAACGTTTAGATTATGAAGCAGAGATTGCAGTCATAATTGGAGAAGATACAAAAAAGGTATCCGAAAATCAAGCTCTGGAATCTGTTTTCGGATACATGATTTTGCATGATGTATCCTCAAGAGATATCCAATTCAAAGACAAACAATACACCCGTGCAAAGAGTATCGATACTTTTGCTCCATGCGGTCCTTGGATTACAACTAAAGACGAGATAGGGGATCCCCAAAATCTAAAAATTATTACTAAAGTAAATGGAGAGACACGTCAGAATTCGTCTAGTATAAACATGGTATTATCCATAAATAGGATAATTTCAAGTTTGAGTATGGTAATGACCATAGAGGCAGGCGATATCATTTCTACAGGCACTCCAGCAGGTGTAGCAATGTCAATGAAGGAACCCCAGTATTTGAAAGACGGCGATATAGTCGAAATCGCTATTGAGAAGCTGGGCATGATCAGGAACCGTGTCGTGTTTCAATGACAGTTAAGTTTACCGGCGTTATCAGAGCTGCAAAATTTGCATCCTTGATCATACTCTTTAACGACAGATTCTGTACACCAAGCTATGATATGATGTTTTGATTTTAATATTCCTAGGGATAGCAACAAACTTGGCTGGTTTAAGTTTGGCAACCTATCTCATGCTTTATATCATGTTTGTTTATCTTTGTTTTGAAGTCTGTTTAACCTGGTAAGTTCCCTCTCTAATAATCTTGCATAATATTCATATGATTCAACTAATTTACTTCTGATGTTGGCAATCTGCATGGATGCATTTAGAGCCTCAAGACATGTTTCGAGAGACCTATCAGTCGCAAAGTTATTCATTGCTCTAGAAAAAACACCCATTGCCTTCCGCTGCTCAGAACCTTGTTCATTTATAGTCTGTGTAAGTTCATCTATTTCATCAACACTATGAGATAAACCTTTCGTCTTGAACCACTCCAACAATCTCTATAAACACTTTATCCAAATAAGATTTACTTGTTAATATATTAACATACATAAAGTAACAATATATTTATTTAGCATAAATTGAATGTGAGAATTGAATGGTAGTCGACAATAAGGGGACTATTTCATATATCCGAGTACTCAAAGAAGACCTCGCCATCATCCGTGTAACACCTAATGACAGTCCTGTTCCAGACTTCAAAGCAGGTCAGTTTGTTACTTTAGGCCTTCATATACCTACTGAAGGAAAAATTGTCCGTAGAGCTTATTCTATTGCTTCCCAACCAGAGCAAAAAAAATACTTTGAATTAGTTATAAGGTGGGTAAGAAAACCAGTTCCCGGACGTTTAACCACAGAATTATTTAGCAAAAAAGAAGGAGATGAGATCGTATGGGTCAAACCTACAGGAATCTTTACTATCAACGAAAAGTTGCATAATGGTGCTCCTGATGATAGAAGGATGGTTCTCATAGGTGGCGGCACTGGTCTAGCTCCCTTCATATCATACTCTCTGCACATGAAAGCAATTGGAAGCAAACGTGAGATAGTTGTACTACATGGAGCAAGTTACGTCGACGAATTAAGCTACCGTGAATTATTAACTGAATTAGAACAAGAAAGCATCGATAGTGGCAAGGATAAATGGAACTTCAGGTATAGGGCAAGTATTAGTAGACCTCAGGAATGGTTCAATAGATCGTGGGGTGGTCAAAAAGGCAGAGTGGAAACATTCTTGAGACCCAAAGCAGGAACTGATCGGTCACCCCTCGAGGAATTAGTCGGTGAAAAGATAACCACAGAAAATACTTCATTTTATGTGTGTGGATGGCAGGGAACCGTCGATGGCTCGCTTGATTACCTGGTTCCAAAAGGTTTTGTTACCGAACGTAATAAGAGAAAAGATGGTAGCTACGAGGTCAAATTTGAATCATATGGATAAATTCAATTTTGTCTATTTCTAATTTTTAAATCCTTATATCATGGAAACATTGGAGAACTAGCATATGAAATTTGAATTCGAAGAATTCTCGACCGTAGAAGATGTTTTCCTTTATCTTATATCGATTGCACCTTATATGAAGCAGGTTCTGCCTGTTAGCTCATATAAAGGCTATGTATTTTCGATAGTGCCATTAACTCCCTTATCAGGAGATGTATTAATGATGGTCTATACGAAAGCTACTTTCGAACCAGGAATGATAGAATTTGATATTTCAACAAAGAAATACAAAACAGTTACTGCAGTCGAACGAGCAGACAAGAATTATTTTATTGTCTTGGCTCCAAAAAGAACAACAGTAGCAGATAATGCGATCGCATATTTGGAATCTGGAAAATAGAGAAAGACATAGATCAGAGGCGTGGTGGTAATGACGCAGTCACGGATCTTTTTCTTGCATACCTTCCGATAATGTCCTCAGGAACTTGACCATTAAACAGGTCTTTTGACAGTCCTTTAAGATATCTCATTATAGCCCATGTTCCTGCTTTTATTAACCCTGCCATAAATATTTTCATTGCCGGTCCATAACTCTTATTTCTAATAATGATTGGGATAATGTCATTGATTACTCTAAGATTATGCTCCCAACATTTCCAAAACAATGTAAACTGTGCTTCATTCAGGTTGCCAAAGTGCATTGAATTCCTCTCTGAAAAGTCCTGATAAAGCAATGGTGCGACTAGACCTCTCATATTCATTTCTCTAAAATCTTCAATAAGATCGATTGTATACTGAGTTTCATCAGGCGTTTCATCGGGCCACCCTATAATCAGGGTCAATGCTGGAAACCAGTGATTATGGTTCAGAATTTTACATCCTTCTCTTACCACTGCCCCCCATTCCTCTGGTTGGTACGGCTTTGCCTTTATGCCGAGGTGCTTTTTAACCAATCTAGGCGCTACTGTCTCTACGCCAAGGTTAGTTGCAAGCCACCTTCCGCTTACATCCATGTCATTAATCTTGGAAAGCTTCTCGATAAGACTGTCTGAAGATGCTACAGCAGACAACGTCATGTGTGTCGTTCCCACAAAATTCGCACCTAATGATTTCAATGCTTTCCATAAATTCACAATCGCATCGGCATTTGGTATGAAGTCTTTACTATCACATCCATAGAGCAACATTTCATCCGACTGAAGCCAAATAGAGTCAAAACCATATTCCAGATTAATTTTAGCTTCTGCCTGTAATCGCTCTACTGGAATATCCTTCTTTGAACGCTTATTGACGTCACAAAAGTCGCACCCCCTTCCACACCCACGCATTGCTTCAATTAAGGAGTTTATAGTTGGACCACGGATCATAGGAATATTTTCAATATTTCTAACAAAGGTGTGCAGTAATTCTGGAGCATCACCTGTCTCTAAATCATGGAAAAGGTCAAGAGCAAGTTCATCAGCTTCTCCTATCACAACCGTATCAATGCCATGAATTTTCATTCTATCAGGCTTTGCTAATTCCCATGCACCGTTTCCGCCAACCGCGACCTTGAAATTATATTTCTTTTTTAACTGGATGATAGAAGCACACATCTTCTTAAACTTCATAGCTACGTAGGACAATTTTTCAGGCGACATTGTAGTAGTAACTGGTGCCATACCAAGCGGATCCATTACGTTAATTCCCACAACTTTTGTCGCTGATCCAATACATTTGTGAAGCATTTCCGGATGTGCAAGGAAGATATCTTCACGTTTGTACTCCTTTAAAAGAGCAGATTCAATCCTTCTTAGTCCACATTGGGCAACTTTGACTTCTCCCGTGCTTTGATTAGTCTCAACGCTGGGACAGAATAACTTGTCAAATACAAATTCAGGAACAAGCTCATAAGGCCCGCAGGCTATGAAACCATAAAGGAAGTTTCCCCTATAATTTGTCATAAGACTGCGATCCGCTGTTAAAACTATACTCTTTCCAGCCGTCATTTTCCTCTCTCTATTTCGTCTAAGCTTGAGTATAAATCTATTACTGCGATGTTGCAAGTGTGGTATATAGATTATCCATCTATGATCAGCTAATACAGACCTTTTCTATGACCTTTAACCAGTATTGATTTCAGTTGTCGATGATCAAGTATAGACAAAGCGTCTAAAAAAGTGACCCATATGAATCCATTATGTTCAGCGGAGAGCCTAATGTGCCTAGTAGATGTAGTAGCAAAATAAAACCTAACCTCCTTTTCAGCTTTCATACCGTCTGCTTTAAAATAAGAGTATCGAATTCTTCCAACAAATGATTGAATATCTAAATATGTAATGCCAGTTTCTTCTGATACTTCTCTTATTAGAGTCTGGATTTCAGTTTCTCCTTTCTCTTTGTGTCCCTGTGGAAAACCCCAGAAACCTCTCTTATTTTTTAGTAGGAGAAACTCAGAAGATTCAATATTTTCTGTAGAAGGCTGATATTTTATTACTGCTCCAATTGACTGTTCCAGCGCCACTCTATACCAATACGTTAGAGAGGATAGGATGGTTATAATCTTCATGTTAAACGTATTAATATCAAATAAAACTGTTGAAGTGTTGCTGTAGGGCCGGTCGTCTAGTCCGGTAGGATACGGCATTGGCATTGCTGAGGTCGTGGGTTCGAATCCCACCCGGTCCATACCGATATCAGAGCCCTTTTTAGTGGGTTCCACAAATAAAGAGGAATAATAAAAAAGTGGAAATAGAAAGAAAGAATGACAACATAATGTATTATGTTGTAGATATCTATACCAAATTCCCTGAAAAGATTCGATTACTTTCATGTATTCATGGTACTTTTGCTACGAACTTGCATTATTCACTAGATGTTTAATAAACCATTGAAGAATACTTTTGCTGCCTCCATGAGTAATAGTAATTTTGATTTTGAAGTTAAGAAGGAGAAGATATTCATGCTGCCAATGAATATAGTATGAGCATTGCCTTTATTTTTCTGAAAGTTTAGCAGATCTTTGCTTTTAATTGAAAAAAAACTTCCTTGATTTCAAAGCCCACTTTCCCTTTATATATGATTTGATATATCCTAAAAACTGATTTAGTTTTTGAGTTATATCCTATTCTAAGGATTTTTCTGAATGTCTCTAGTTCAGAAGTTGTAATAATGCTCCCTATGCCCACATCCTTTCGTCTTATCTGGCGTATTATTTCCTTAGGTAGATTAGACGGAATGATATTTGATCTTGCATATACCAGCTTTTTACCTGTTTTTTTGTTAATAATGTTTACTTCCCGTTCAATTAATTCATATGTTTCTTTTTGTTTCAAAATTTTTACCATTATTTCAGAGTTTGCTAGTATGCTCAAGATTTGCTCTACGGTTCCGGTTTCAGCTAAGAGGACTTTTTCAAATAAATGGAGTTTAATGTTCAATTTATTTTCAAGTTCAGATATTATTTCTAACATATGACTTCCGAAGTCCTCTATCTTGATAGAAACAACAACCATTTAATCCTAAATTAACATCTCAAATATTAAAAAAAATGACGATCCGATAAGAGCCTATATACAATTGACATAGCAGCAAATACTATGGTTCCCAAACTAATTGTCTTAAGACTGGCTTCTAGCCTTTTCACACGATATTCATCCTGTACAATCCTTTTTTTTAATTCCTTATAAGGTCTAGATAATTTAATTTCGATATAGCTAACAATACCTGTAATAGCAGATAAGGCTAATGGCATAATTCCGATTGAATTTGTTTGCATTATAAATCCGGCCAATGCTGGCAATAGACCCCAGGAGATTGAAAACCATAAATCATTATGAAAATAGCCATGGAATAATTCAAAGTTATAGGCAAAAATAAAAAATCCTTCTAGAATAGCCACTATCCAAAGTAATGGTACATAAAGTACCATGTAGTAAATTCCTACAGAGTATGCGACCACAAGACCTGATATTATTAATAGCCATAGGTGTTTTTTATTAAAATATTTTCCCCAGGGCTTGACCTTACGTGAACCCAGGCCATCGGCCGCGTGAGCGGCTATTCCAAGAGCGGATATGTAGATAAGAGAAAGTGCTCCAACTCGATCCCATGATATACTAGGAGATAGCATGGAACCCATTATTGTAAAAGATATGCACATCCCGGTATAAGGAACAAATAATAACCCTATAAAAATCCGAAATCTGAGCGGCCCAAATTTTGGTACAAACCATTCATTCAAGCGTGTATCTTCATTCATGGTTTTTTCGCAGAGATGATTGCAGCAGTCTCAAATGTATAGTACTTGCAAGATACATTTTTAAACCCTCTCCCCTCAAGTAACTCCATCGTCTGTTCGACCCATCTACTAGTCTTCACTACTTGATCTAACTCATTGAATACAATCCGCCATGATTTGACCATATAACCTGTCATTTGCAGAATTATAAAATAGGCATTCCAAAATCTCTGCAGCAAGATATTTTTTGGGTAAGTAAAATCGTGAAAAACTATCATACCGTCATGGTTTAGAATACGCCAGCACTCATCTACAACTTTTTTGATATCAATATATTTTGCAAGATATGATGATGTTACAAAATCAAAACATTCGCTCTTATAAGGCAATGCTTCTGCCGTTCCGTTGGTAAGGGATAATCTTTTTCTTTTCTTTTTTGCGATTCGTAAGTAATCAAAGACTAAATCTAAACCAATTACCTTTAGCATCATACCATTATCTGTAAGCATTGAAGAAAGTATTCCTGTTCCACAAGCAAGATCAAGAACAGAACCCTGTTTATCAATAATGTTTATAATCTGATTTTTCCAAAAATAATCTCGACCAAACGTAGTAAAGTGTACGATGGAATCGTAACTAGAAGCATTTTCAGAACTAAAGAATTTCCTCGCGTTTCCATATCCAGCGTGTACCTCCAATATCTTCAATTTGCAATACATCTTATTATATATTGAAAAATTTATACCTGTATTCAAATATATTTTCATAGTTGTATTTCGTCAATTGGCAAAAAGACATATCGATAGAAGAATTAAATGGACAGAAAGTAGTCGTTAAACGAGATAAATCGACTAAGGATTTTCATGAGTATCTCTTAATATCAGTCTATACTCTAATCTCAATCCTTTTGGGACATCCATCTTCTCCACCACTAGTTGGAAAGATGGCGATGAATAATGAAGGTTACACTATGAGAGGGAATTTGGGGCAGTTAGGAATTCCTACACCGAGGCTGATATCAATTTCAGATACGGAACTTATTGAAGAATACATAGAAGGCGGAGATCTTTACAGAGCATTTTCTGAAGGCAAAGATACGCTATTATTAGCTTTCCAAGCAGGAGCCCTAACTGGCAAGTTACATAAGGCAGGCTATGTATTTATAGATAATAAATCACAGAATTATCTTGTAAGGTCGGATAGTTTAGTTGTCAGAACGGATTTAGGATTTATGCAAAAAAAAGATTCAATATTTTCGAGAAGTATGGACATTGGTTCATTCCTAGCAAGTGTTATTGATTTTGAAAGCTTTCAATACGGGGCAATAGAAAAGGCCTTTTTTGATGGATACAGATCAGAGATGAAGCAATATTTTCCTTACTTGTATATTATTTTGCGCAATATGCTTTCTCTAGGTTTCGCTTCAAATCAGGCCGCAATGTTTCGAAATATGTTTGTGATTTCTACAAAGGCATATGAATCCAAGGAAGGAACTTGAAGAAAGAGAAAAAATTACATAACAACCTGGAAATGAAGAAGTGATAAATATTACTCATCCATCCAATCATAGGTGTTTTGTTTAAGTTATCGAATTATGGGTGTTTTCTTATCAAAACCGCCTGAACCAAACTTACAGTAGAAGCATTGATCAGATTGCATATAAGGTATCTTTTGAACTACAACCGCACCAATTTTAAGTGCGATTTTCGTCATTAGTCGATACTTTAAGGGCATTGATGGAATTACTTCATCAAAATACACGTTATAATGATCTGGGCATAATTTGAGAGTGACCTGAGTTTTTTGCCTGTGTTCTGGACTAATTTCTCTTTTATTGTTGCTTATAGCCTTCGCAATATTAATCTGTTCACGAATATACTCATGTTTTGGACATGGGCAATCCTTTCCTCTAGGATGCTTATAGGCCGGAACATTCTTCCAATTAAAGTCTGGAAAGTCCTTCTCAAAATCGTCCATGTGACGGTCACTATATCTATAATGTCATATCATATAAAGATGTAGGAAAGTTCATAGTGGTCAATAGAGTACCTCCGTACTGCCTCGAATAACCGCTTTTGAATACGAAAAAATATATCTTTGGTTCTCCAACAAACCATAAGCGACGTGGGACGGGAACAACATAGTAACGGAAGCGGCAGTACAGCAACTACTACAACAACTGCGGCAAGAAATAATGATAATGCAACAACGCAAAACCGGAATTCGATAGATTCTAATCTGAAGACACTAATAGAATTCAAAAAAACCCTTATAGAAGAGCAAAAAAATGGAGATCAAAGGATCCAGGAACTTAATAATAGGATTGAATCTACGAAGATGCAGATCGATGGAGAGAGAACTCAATTAGAGGATTTGCGCGTTAAACTAAAGCAAATTAATGAGCAAAAGGATGGAGAGTATGCTAAATTTATTGAACTCAAAAAGAGTCTTATTGATGCTAAAAATCAGATGAAGACTTACGATGATAAGGCGGGATCAATTGCAACGTCAAAACTACGTAAGGAAAGATTCGATATCATAAATCTGACCAAGGCTCTAGAACATATTGAGCATGACATTCAGACAAAGAAACTATCAAAAGATGAAGAACGTAAATTGGTTGCTAGATCAAAAGAAATTGCCACAAAACTACATACTCTAAAGATAATGCATAAGAAAGAAGATCATTATAGGAGTATTTCGTCCCGCTATGAGATATTGAAAACTAAAATAAATAGCATTTTCGACCAAAAATCGGAATTCGGTAATAACATTGGTAAGTTGAAGGCTAGCCTTGATACACTATTAAACTTGCGCGAGAGTCTATACGAGGAAAGAAGGAAAGAAATTCATGGGATAAGGGAAATCGGAGCAAAATTGGAAATGGTAGAGACACAACTGAACGCAATTGAATTTAGAAAGTCACGAATACAATACATTGAACATAGGCAAAGAAAACAAAAGGAGGGTGAGGAAAGACGTGCATCCAGGTCTGGAGCAACACACGAGAGAACCAAACGTAATAAAGAGAATCAGGAAAGATGGAACACGTTGAAGGAAGCTGCATTGAAAAAGATGTCAAATGGTGAAAAATTAACCTTTGACGAGATGAGGCTTATATTTGGAGATAGCGGCACACCGGAATGATCAATCAGCAAATTAGCCTTGCCAAATGTACATTCTTCATTCGATCGTGCTTATACTGGTATGTAATCGTTGATATCTGAAAATCGAATATTTGAAAAAATTTTTACTGTTGATCTTGGTTAAAATAACGAATCTAAATCGCCCTCTAAGGAAGCATGTTGAATCGTATTTGGTCACAATCTACACCGCAAGAAGAATCTGCAATTGGTAATAAGAGTATAAAAGTAGATTATGCATAGGATTTGAACATATAAAATAATTTTAAAGTAGTTCTACTTTTTTTTATATATAGTTGATAAGAATCTCTGACGAACAAGGTGAACAGTTAGTTAGGCTAGCAAGAAGAGCAGTCAATAAATATCTTAATGAATCGATTATTATTGACTCTGACAATCTAGACCAGTTTTCCCAAGAAACAGGAGTATTTGTTACTTTGAGCAGCGTGGGCAAAAACAAGGAGGAACATCTACGGGGCTGTATAGGTTTTCCTCTTCCTGAAAAAAAGTTGTATCGGTCAGTAATCGAAGCTGCTATAGCTGCAGCTACACACGATCCCAGATTCCCACCCGTAGATAGAGAAGAACTTGCAAACATAATTTTTGAAGTTAGTGTTCTTACATCACCACAGAAGATTGAAGTACAAAATACAAGAGACTATAAAAATCATATCAGGATCGGTAAAGATGGTTTGATCCTAAAATGGAGGTATGGATCAGGACTACTACTTCCCCAAGTTCCAGTGGAATCGAATTGGAATATAGAGGAATATCTTGCAAATATATGCTATAAAGCAGGCGCTCCACTTGGAATATGGCTTTTGCCAGAATCACAACTATATAAGTTTGAAGCAATGGTCTATAAGGAATCAGAACCCAACGGGAAAATATTGAAAGTTAATACTTAGCAATATAATATATTAATTTCTGAGCATAGATGTTGGTGATTATTATAGTTAGTTATCATAAGGAGTGATTTCATGCAGTCTATTTGATAAGAAAAAGTATCATTTCACTTATGGACATCCTCGTTTATCAGTGTATGGGATAAAATAATTCCACGAACATCAATGTGATATCTCTAAAAATATATCCTCACTATGCCTTAGCAATATATAATCAAACCTGTTACAACATTATAATTTGGCGAAAGCCTATTTTACACCTTATGGAGTTGGTCTTGGACATGCAAGTCGACTAATCATGGTGGCAAGTAGGCTTCAAAGGACAGGTGTAGTTATTAGGTTTTCTTCATTTGGAGAAGCTGCAGCTTATATTTCGATGCAAGGATATGACTGTGTAGCAGTTCCACCTGTTGAATTTGCATGGAATATGGAAGGGGAATTTTCAACAAAATATAGTATCGCAAATATTCCCAATTGGTTTACAAATTTTTCAAGGCAGATCAATAAAGAGGCTCGTAGTATGGCAGGGTATAAACCAGATGTAATAGTTTCAGATTCGAGGTTATCCTCACTTATTACAGCTAAATTTTTTGGGATACCGTCTGTGGTAATTCTGAATCAAGTGAAACTCTTACTTTCTCCACGACTACGGGAATTTAGGATCGCCAGACTTTTTGAAAAGATGACTGGTGAAATTCTTGGTGTCATGTGGACGACAGCGGACAAAATTTTAGTACCAGATCTACCTCCTCCATATACAATAGCAGGTCATAATGTTTGGGATACAAGTTCCGTGGTTGGAAAATTAGAATATGTTGGCTTTACTGCACCAAAATTAGGTGTGACCCAAGAGCAGATCAATAGAGTGGCAAATTGCCTTGGCTTAAATAGATCAAGACCAATCGTATTTATCCATATTAGTGGGCCAATAGAAACCCGAACGCCCATTATCCGAACTATAGTTGAGGCATGCAAATCTCTTCGCCAGGAAATTCAGTACATAATTTCTGCAGGAAGACCGAAAGGAAATCTTGAACCTAAAAGACTTTCAGGATCAGGATGGTACTATGAATGGTGTCCTGTACGAGACGAAATATTTGCTATGAGTAATTTACTAGTATTACGTGGGGGACATGTAGCCATCTCGCAGGCTATTCAGTTTGGTAAGCCTATTATTACTATACCTATAGAAAATCATGGCGAACAATTAGGTAATTCTGAAAAAATTGTTAAAATTGGCTTGGCTCTCATGCTAAAAACAAAACAACTGAAAGCAAATCAAATTACTGATGCAATTCATCAAATACTTGACAACCCAAGATATCAAAAAAAGGCTACCGAAGTAATGAAACTGACTGAAAAACTAGATGGAATCAATAATATCGTGAAGATAGTTCGATCCTACCTTTAATGAAATAGTTTTCATATTCTTAACTGCAGTTTTTGATAACATATCAATCTTTCTTTCATACTTTTTATATTCCTGTTTTTTAAACATTATCATATTAGTAGTAATCAAATCATCAATGGATGTTATTTTATCTTCTAATCCTACACCATTAGCGTCATGATATATACCATCAGTTAAAAGCATCAAAGGCATCCAAGGCATTTTTCCCGTCGATACAATTTTTTTCACGGTTGATTCTACAAACCATGGAGGATGAATTGCTGCACTTAATGGAATAACTAACCCCCCCTTTCCAGGTAAAAGAGTTAAGATTCTAATGGATATGCCCTCTTGTAACATGAGCTTTAGATCATGATTATACTTATCAGGAAGACCGATATGTATCAGTCGAATTCTGTATTTCTTAACGCTCATTTTAGGCGCTATAAAACCAAATAACTTTGCATTTTCTTTAAGATCATCTTCGTTTGTATACATGATCAGAAAATCAGGTATAAAGCCACATTTTACTGCCATCATACAGGATAGAGAAGATAGAATATTATGTATGCCACACACTAATTTCTCTTTTTGAGAACCAGACGGTATACCTCCGAGAGCTGTATCTATCTGAAGACACACATATGCTGAATGTTTACCAATGTATGATAGAATTACTTTATTAGCTTCATGTTCATTTTTTGCTGGCTTTGATGCTATACGAGATAGCTCTGCTATGAGATTGCCTGACGAAGCAAACTCTACGTCTCTTCCAATATAACTTATTTTCGCCTTGCTACTTGTCCGGACCCTAATAAAAAATTTCTCTTCTGGCAATATTATCTGCTTCCCGGTTTTAACAATTGTAGCTACAACGTCAGTAAATCTATTTGGGATGCATTTTGCGACAGCAACTTGATATATGCCAAACAGTTCTACTGTTACTGCTGCTGCTTCTATAACATCTGTAACCTCAAACGCAATACATCCTTCTTCAATCGTAATTTTATTGACTTTAATGTTGCTTAACAGAAGCTTTTTCTTAACAACGTCTATTAGTTTGGTTTTCCTGTTTAGTGAGAGAGATGATGGAAAGATTAGTAATACATTCTTCACACGATCTTCATTCAAACTTCTATTAATTATATCTGGCGTTTTTCATAAAGCGAATATTAAAGGTTTCGGCCGGAAAATGACAGTATACCAACATCTTAGTTGTGCAATATTAGTATACAGAAGTATGCTGATAAGGATTTTCTTACTTGCATGGGAATATCCTTCTTCGCGACTGCACAATTCGACTATTCCCATTTGATTGATTGATTGATCGGTATAGCCGTTTATACTAGCATACATACCGTGCTGTATACCTTCTGTGTGTATAACAAGACTAATATCTATAAACCATACCAGTCCAAAATAACTAACGCATTAAATCTAATTCCTATTTAGGGTTGAATGGATATCTTGAATGGTTAATATGGTGGGTGGTCTATTCTGTCGGGCATAGCTCGAATCTTGGCAAATTGCCTTTTTGCTTATTTTTCACTGGTTTTTATTGTAACCTGATCAGCATTATCATCCGTTTTAGTCTTTTTCCCAAGTTCATTTTCTCAAATAGCTGTTGCAAATAGGCATAGATAAAATTCTAGGGGACTTGAATATTTTCTAATATATTTCCACTAAGTTAGTGGGGCCTTTCGTTTGACGGATCTTCCTTTTTTTATCAGTTGTGGTATGATCTATTCCATTATTTGTTTCTAAAGTATCTCATAACGCTTTTGGCAATAACCATCAAAGTAATCTTTGAAATTAATGTGCATTCTCCCTTTATTTATTTTGTTATGGTTCTTTTACTTTGTAGTTAAAAATTGTTTTTTGCTGTAACTTCTTTCCATTTTTGTTCTTTAGATATCTTTTCGAGATTCCATTACCATTGCAAAATAATCGAATTGTTTGTCTATATTCTAGTGTGTATTCAGTTTTATCGAACATTTTCTAAAATGCTTTTCTCTTTTTTTACATGATGTGTCTATTGATTCTTTGCCTCTTCATTTTCCTTCACCAGCATATAGCACTCATTGCATACGGATTTTGAAAAGATAAAGTTCAATAAATAAAATCTAGTTCTTCCACAAGATTCACATGTTCTCATCTATTCACTTCCTATGGACTATCCATAATCTAACCGTTGTGTCAGTTCAGGACAAGGTCGGGCTAAATCCTCATGTTTATTCTTAATAAAAAAAAGTTGTTATAAAGGATTTTAAAATACATTTTTTTACTTTATAGGCAATTCATTATTATGTGTTGGAGTATAATAACTCCAAAGGCCATTCTTGCCATAGTTTTGCCGTGTTAATATGCTTGTGCTTAAAACACATGCAAGGGTTCGCCTGAGAATACTTATCTATGTATCGCCTTTTTCTTCTGACTGGCTAAATGCCTCAAATATCTCTGGAAATCCTTTTCCTGCTACTGGTTTTACCTTTGGAAATACTTTAACAATTTTGCCGTTTTTATCAATTAGAAAAGTTGATCTGTTGACTCCCATATACTCTCTGCCCATGTAGCTCTTAAGCCCATAAGCCCTGTATTTCTTAGAAATTTCGTTTTGCGGGTCAGATCCAAGCAAATAAGGAATTTTCATTTCTTGTCGGAATTTTTTGTGCGACTCCCACTTGTCAGGACTTACGCCTATAATCTCAATGTTAGCGTCCTTGTATTTACCATATTCCCTTGAGAATTCCATTGCTTCCGTGGTGCAACCTGGCGTAAAATCTTTTGGATAAAAATAAACCACAATCTTTTTTTTCCCACGAAAATCAGACAATTTGATAGTTTTGCCGTCCAAATCCAGCAAAGAAAAATCCGGTGCCATGGAATTTTCAAGCTGTACACCAGTTTCATCTGCGTTCATATTTTAATTTATGTTATAATTGATAAAAACCTTTATCATTGACAATAGAAATGAAATCATTCTGACAATAACGAAGACCTGGAATATGATCACAAGGATGTGTATGCCAGGTAAAGCGGAAAGTGGAGCATCATTTTCCAACCTTGACTTGGCTAGCCGAAGGCAAAGGTGTAGAAGATAAAGTTATCAGAGCGTGGAATAATTTGGATTTCATGAATTTCAGGTTTTTCGGTTTTTATCAAGTTATGCATAAACGACCATTCTATATCGACAAAGCTAACACCATCCCTTAATTTCACATCTTTTCCCAGCTGTTCTTTTGTTAAATAATTGCCATCCATCTTAACTTCCATTCGCCCTGTCTTTCCGTCAGAAGTTCCGATGATTCCATGTATACGTTTCGCAGAATTATATTTTATTATTACTGCAGGATTGATTTCTTTACCTCCGAGACAGAATTTCACTCCTTCGCGTTCCCATATCCATTTGCCGCGAAGGTAAACCAGATTCTCGATGTAGGAACCGGGATCGATAACGATGTTTGGTTCGTCAGGCCTCATTTTCTGGTTGTTTCCAAATCTCTTAAGCCTGGAATAACCAACGCAAATCTCAGGTGCAATACCATGAAAATGCATTCCATATGTATCAAAAATTTCGTCAGTCATGATGCCGGTATCCATGTCTTCAGTTGGTTTGCGGCCTGCTTCCTCTAATAATTCCACAACTGCATTTTCAAATTCCTCTATTGCGCCATAGCCGGCATGCTCGTAACGAATAAAGCCATTATGATCTATTAATACGTGTTTAGGCCAGTACATATTGCCATATGCTTCCCAAGTCTTGTTGTTAGTGTCAAAGGCTACCGGAATATTGTTTACGTTATAACGTGATAATGCCTTATGAATATTCTGGATATCGCTTGCAAATTCATACTCAGTAGAATGCGCTTGGATTACCTGAAATCCATATCTTGAATATTTTTTCTGCAAACGTTCCATTACAGGGATTGTACGTAGACAAAATATACAGGTGTATGTCCAACAATCTAATAGAACAACCTTTCCTTTGAGATCTTTGATTGACAGTGGTTTTGAATTTGCCCAGATTCTGATCCCTTTGAATTCTGGAGCAGGGACAGCAGGAATAATATCCATTTTATTCTAATATCCTCTATATGGTTTCAGTTATTACTAGTGATAATACAAATAGCGGTATAATATTAAAGCATAACATCTTTTCATTGTAATTTTACATTGTAATTTCGCCAACCGTTTTATAAATGCAGAGGCATTATTTATTAATTCTTGAAAATTACAACAAACCATGCTTCCTTGACTCCCAACGTTGATAATGTATTGCGTTCTTTGACGGGGCATATAAGATGGCTTCTACGTAGCCAAGATGATACATGTATATATGTGTTATAATTACATTCCCAAACTAAGAATAGTACAGATTAACCTTAGATAGACATAATTGATAGATGTTATATAACTTGCCCTTATTAATGATGACAAATTCGTTAATAATTGATGATTTACGATCTATAATTTCAAAAAGTAAGGATGCAAAATATGTTGAAACCCGTTATCAATTCAGAACCACGAATGAAGTAATTTTTAGTAATGGGGAACTTGAAATGATCCGGACTGTTCAAAATTCTGGCTGCGGGCTTAGAGTTTTGGTTGATGGTTGCTGGGGCTTTAGCAGCACAAATGATTTGTCAAGCACAGCATTAGGAGATTCTCTTTCAGAGGCAGTAGCGGCAGCAAAATTACTTGCTGAAACTAAAAAGAAGAAGGTGACAGGGCTTGCAGAAGCTAATGATCTTAGAGGGCTTTTTAGGGCAAGGATAAAGGGAGATCTCGCCAGTGTTAACATAGAACAAAAAGTGAAAATTGCAAAAGAAGCAGAAATACAAGCTAGAAAGTACTCGGAAACTATAAAATCTGCATCTTGTATTTACCATGAGATTTTAGACCATAAAATCATAGTTAATAGTGATGGTGTAGAGGTAGAACTTTATGATTCTAAACCTGAGTTTAATATTGTATGCGTAGCTCGTAAGGGAAGCGAAAGTGTAACTACCTCGGAAGGGGTCGGAGTTACTGGTGGATGGGAAGATTTATTTTCGAAGAAAGATCCGTTTGAGTACGCTACTTTAGCGTCAGAAAAAGCCATAAAGTTACTTGAAGCAAAACATGTAATTGGTGAAAAGACAACTATTATTTTGGATCCCGGAATGGTGGGTTTGATATCACATGAAGCTATAGGTCACATGGTAGAAGCAGATTTCGTTCTCTCGGGCTCCATAGTCAAAGATAGGTTAGGACAAAAAGTGGCAAGCGAATTGATTACTTTGGTCGATAGTGGACAATCAAACATTGCTGTAAATGCTGCAGGAACTATTGCAGTAGATGATGAGGGAGTTATGGCTGGTAGGACTGTTATTATTGAAAACGGTATCTTGAAATCCTTTTTGCATAATCGTGAAACTGCATTGATGTTTGATACTAGACCGACTGGAAATGCGCGTGCGTTCGAATATAATGATGAACCCATTATAAGAATGAGGAATACCTTCATAGAACCCAGAAATGATAAACTCGATGATATTATAAAGGAAACCAAACATGGATATTTGATAAAAGGTCCCAGAAATGGTCAAGCCGACGCTAATGGAGAATTCATGTTCGGTTCCCAGGAAGTATATTCGATTCAAAAGGGTGAGATCCAACAATTAATGAAGGGCTCCAGCATTTCCGGAAATGCCTTCGATGTACTTGAATCTGTCGATATGGTTGGAAATGATTTCAAGTATGATATTGGAACAGGATACTGTGGAAAATTTCAGCCAGCAAAGGTTGACGGGGGTGGACCTCATCTCAGGTGTACTGCAATTATAGGAGGTTTACAGTAGATAACATGGAAGACATCTGTTCTTTTGCAGTAAGGGAGGCAGAAAAAAGGGGAGCTGAATACGCAGAAGCATATATGACCAAAAGTAAGGAATCAGAAGTTTTTATTGAGAATAATGATCTAAAACAGTTAAAATACCATAAGAATAGCGGATTAGGAGTCAGGGTGTTTGTGAATGGTTCGCTTGGTTTTTCATCAGTTAACGTCCTGGAAAGAGAATCAATTAAGGATGCAGCTCTGGAAGCAATTAAACTTGCCCGAGTTAGCCCTGCTGATAAGTTCAATTCAATGCCGAAAGAGGCGAGGATCAAATTTCTTGAAGGTATCTATGATATAAATGCAGAATCGTTCAGTTTGTATGATGCGACTAAACTGGCAGCGGATATGTTGGTTGCTGCAAAGTCTTTTGATGACAGGGTGAGCATAGACAGCGGCAGTTTTACAAGTTCAGTAATGACTCATGCACTATTGAATTCAAATGGTGTAAGGGCAGAAGAGACTGTCAGTTCCTTTTCTTGGTCAATTATGGGAATGGCAATTAATGATAAGGAAGTTTCCAACTTTGATTTCAAATTTGGCAGTGCCCACCACGTTAAGGACGTCGATGTATTTTCAACAGGCAGAGAATTTGCTAAAACAGTCGTAAATTCACTTGGGGCGCGAAAAATTGATAGCTTTAGAGGAAAAATGCTCCTTACTCCTTCGGCTGCAACAGAGTTAGTACAGGATGTAATAGCAAATTCGATTAATTCCTATACAGTACAGAAAGGAGCAAGTAAATTTGAAGGAAAGATTGGCACGCCTGTATCTTCAGATCTCCTGACCCTTGAGGATGACGCTACCAATATAGGCGGTTTAGGATCTTCGAGTTTTGATAGGGAAGGTGTTCCTCATAGGCGTAATATGATAATCGAGAATGGAGTTTTAAAGAAATTCATCTACGATAGTTATACTGCCAATAAAGACAATACGGAGAGCACTGGCAACGCAGGAGGCTCTCCAAAGATCCCGCCAATTGTATCAGCCACCAATATTGTCGTCAAACCAGGAAAATCAAAATTGGAGGATTTAATTTCTGACATGGATACGGGTATCATAGTTAATAGGTTTTCTGGGAATGTAAATCCTGTAAATGGGGATTTTTCGGGTGTGGTAAAAGGCGGGCATTATGTTAAGAATGGAGATAGTGAATATGCTGTAAAAGAAGTAATGGTAGCTGGCAATGTATTTGATGCATTACATGACCTTGTAGGTGTTTCAAGGGAAAGAAAGGTTCTTGCGGATTCGATTCTGCCTTACATGCTGTTTGAAAACGTATCTTTCACTGCGGGTTGAGATGAGTGATGGATGGTAGATTATGACATAGCAGTTGTTGGAGGCGGTCCTGCTGGACTCTCTGCTGCATGCGCAGCTGCTAAGTTTAAAGCTAAAGTAATTTTATTTGAAAAGGATGAGTCTATTGCCCATAACATCCGGACTAGTGGCGTAACATGGATAGAAGAAATTGAAAAACTTGGAATTTCCAAGGAACATTACAATCCTATAAAAAATTATTCCTTCATATCGCCATCTAATGATGTTATCATCAGGGGAAATACCGCTAAATCATGCGTATTAAATGTTCGGAGCGTATATCAACATCTTGCTTTCTTGGCGGCAGAAGCGGGTTCAGAAATTATGGTAAGGAGTAACGTAATCAATGTAGCTTTGAACTCCGAAAATCGAATTTCCGGATTGAAGGCAAGCACTCCTAAAGGAGACATGGTCATAGGCTCTCGACTTGTAATCGATGCAAGCGGCTTCAATAGCTCTATTGCCCGAAGACTGGGCCTAGTTAGCGAATGGAAGAGATACGGGATCGGAGCTGAGTACGAGTGTTATTGTGAAAATGTAGATAGGGAAACATGGGTTCTTATGGTGGGACGGAAGTATTCTGATGCTGGCTACGCTTGGGTTTTTCCGTTATCTGAAAATAGGGTAAGAATCGGAGTCGGTGTCGGCAGGCCGGAATCTAATACCGATCCATTACAAAAATTAAATTCAATAATCGACAAGAAATTGAAACCATTGGACAAAATGGGTAAGATTCAGCCAATCGAGCTTCACTATGGATTTATTCCAAATGAAGGACTTCGAACATCTACCGTGTCGGACGGATTGATGTTGGTTGGAGATTCTGCAGGACAGGCTAATCCTTTGGTCCTAGAAGGCATCAGATATGCTATAGAATTTGGCATGCTGGCTGGAGAAATTGGAGCCAAGTCATTGGCACAGAATTCTAACAAAGAGTCACTCTTGGAATATGAGAGAATATGGAAAAGCAGAGTGAAGTCGAAAATAAACTCTGCTCTTAAGGTTCAGTCAAGGTGGATCGGACTTAGTGATGAGGACTGGGATAGGGAGATTGAGATACTACGGGATTTGTCGTCTGAAGAGTTTTTGGATTTTATCAAGGCAGAATTTACAGCTAGAAAAATGGCAAGGCTTGCATTAAACCATCCGACACTCATGGCAAGACAATTATTTAATACGGTCTTGAGGCGTTAAAGCAAGATTTTTATATCTTTATAAATCAGCAAGTCATGCCTTGCCTGCTGGGACTATTGCGCAATTTACTCCAGTTATCTACATGCTTGGCTTCGGTGTATTAGCTTCAGTTCCTGCGCTAATTCTATCCAGATTGGTTTCACCACGCCGCCGATACAATCCTGTCAAGTTTCTACCAATGGAATGTGGTCAAATGCCAACAGGTGAAGGCCGTTCTCACTTTATGATGCAGTACTATGCTTACATCTTGATGTTTGTTGTATTTGACGTTATGTCAATTTTCCTTTATACCTGGGCCTCATCTCTATTTTTAATTCCAAGATCTGCAACCCTTCCGATTATGGCATTTTTAGGGATAATGTTTGCTGCAATGGGTTATGCCCTATATCTGGCAGGGAGGAAAGGAATTTGGTAATAATATCGCTAACAAGTATTAAATATCCAAATTACAAACAAATAGGTGTAGAAAGGCAATGATCAAGGACTTACTTAATCCCACAAACTTCAACCTCATGGTGAGTAAGATAAGTGACATATTGGTAAAGGCCTTAGACGAGCCATTGGGTTATGCCATCAACTGGGGAAGAATCTGGTCTCTATGGCCTGTACACCTTGAAACTGCATGCTGTAGCGTTGAATTCGGAGCAGCTTCAGGTCCAAGGTATGATGTCGAACGATTCGGAATTATTGAAGCCTTTGGTTCTCTTAGACAGTGTGACCTTATCGTTGTACAGGGAACCGTCAACAGAAAGATGGCGCCAAGATTGAGAATGGTCTATGATCAAATGCCAGAGCCCAAGTACGTGATTGCAATGGGTGCGTGCGCGATTACAGGGGGCTTGTATGTCGATTCATATAACGTGCTTCCAGGAGTTGATGGAATCATACCGGTAGACGTGTATGTTCCAGGATGCCCACCCCGACCTGAGACATTGATCCAAGGCACAATACTACTGCAAGAAAAGATCAAAAGGTCAAAGATCAAATAAAGATGAGCCAAGATCCAAAAAATAAGCCTGTAGATTCAACAACCCCTTCACAACCACCACCATCTCCGCCAGCAAAAGCTGCCGCTCCACCGGCAAAAAAAGATACTGAAGCTCCGGCCTTTGAAAAGGGACTTGTTTCCCAAATAATTTCTCGATTTGGAGATGACAAAATCAAAGTGGCTTATATTCGACCGTTACGAATGAAAGTTAACGTGGATCCGTTAGATATGGTTGAAGTTGCAACTTTTATTCGTGATAATTTGGGGTTTGATCATGCCGAGTCTGTTACGGGTACTGATTATCCAAAGGACAATCAAATCGAAGTTATCTATCAACTGGGCTCATATTCAAAGGATGACATTGCCGCGCATATCCTTTCTCTGACAACGCGAACCAGTCGCGATGATGCACGACTGCCAACGTTAATCAATGTTTACAAGAGTGCTGAATATCATGAGAGGGAGACTTTTGAAATGCTAGGAGTATACTTTGAGGGTCATCCGAGAAATGAACGATTCTTGCTACCGGAAGACTGGGCTGACTTACCACCATTAAGAAAGGAATTTAGAATCAGAGGAAGATGACATAGGCGGCCTAAGAAAACATGGAAAAAAACCTTGAACATCAAATTGACGAGTCGGAGAAGTTGGGAATGCAAATCGTAAAGGAGTCTGAAGATGACCGTTTAATGACACTTAGTGTTGGACCACAACATCCCGGCTCCGGACATTTTAGATTCACCATCAAAGTTGATGGTGACTATGTTGTTCATTGCGATCCAGATCCAGGTTATGTACACCGTGGGGAGGAGAAAATGTGTGAGTACCGTAATTTTATTCAAAATATTCCCCACCTTGAACGCCCTGTTATTCATGACTCTGCCAACATCACATATTCATACAGCCTAGCTGTCGAGGAACTGGTAGGAATTCAAGTGCCCAGAAGAGGGCAGTTCATCCGGGCTATTGCATCGGAACTTGATCGTCAGATTTATACTTTATACTGGCTTGCAATTTATGGAATCTTCCTGGGCCATTCGACAATGTTCATGTGGCCTACGGGAGACAGAGAATTATTTATCGATCTCATGGATGCTTTGAGCGGTGCAAGAGTAACCCACGCATTTAACATACCTGGCGGCGTACGGAATGACATACCAGACGGCTTTAAGGATAAGTGTCTAAGACATATCTCATATTTCGAAAAGCGATTAAAGGAATACGAGGATATTTTCTACACTAACCCTCTTTTCATACAAAGGACCGAGGGTGTGGGTATTCTTACAAAGGAAGATGCAATAGGACTGGGTGTCACAGGATCCGTGTTGCGAGCATCCGGCGTTCCATATGATATACGAAAGGCTGAACCGTATGATGTTTACAATGAAATCGATTTCAAGGTTCAATACATGAAAAGCGGTGATTCTCTTGCAAGGGCATATGTTCCACTATTGGATATGAAAGAATCATGCCATATTATGAGGCAGTTGCTTGACAAAATGCCTGAATCTGGAGAAGTTCGAGCGAAACTTCAGCCAACTCCCAAAGGTCCGCCAGGAGAAGCCTATAGAAGGGTGGAATCGGGTAGAGGCGCTCTTGGTTATTACATAGTTAGTGACGGTAGCCCAAAGCCTTATAGGGTAAAGATATCTGTCGGTTCCTTTAGAAATATGATAGCGTTACCGCATCTACTTGTCGGCTCAAAATTGGCCGATATGCCGTCTGTTTATTGGTCACTGAATTATTGGCCTGTGGAGGCTGACAGATAATAATATGGCAACATATCCGCAACGATTCCGTTTCGGAAACTTTGTGGGCAGTATTATTTGGCTGATTCTTTGGATCGTAATTATAGTTTCACTTGTGGGATTGCCTTTAATTTTTATAATCCTGTTCTATCTACCGCTTCCGCCTGTAAACGGAGAGGTTCTTACACCCTATCTATTCTTGTCTATGATGGTGGATCCTACACGTACTCTGCCAATTCTCCACTTCATAATTCATACCGATCTATTCAAGGTGGCAGTATTCCCTGGCTTCTCATTTGCAGCATTACTCGCAGCAGTTACAATTTTTGTTGAACGAAAATTCCTGGCTAAAATGCAGCTAAGGATCGGTCCACTCTATTGTGGTAAAATTGAGGGAATTTTACAGCTGCTTGCAGACGGTTTGAAACTAATCGCCAAAGAGATCATTATTCCGTCAGGAGCTGACAAACCAATCTTCTGGGCTGCTCCTATTGCGTTTGTCGCAACAGCTGCTGCGGTAGTTGCATTGATACCCGTAGCTCCCGGATGGGTAGCTGCAGATGTTAACGTTGGCATTATTGCAGTATTTGCAATTCTTGGATTCTTCCCGTTGATTGCATTACTGTTTTCATGGGCAAGCAATAGCAAGTATCCGTTCATTGGAGGATTACGTGCATTACATCAGATGATCGCTTTTGAAATCCCTTTCTTCCTTTCCGCGCTTTCTGTTGTAATTTTATCTGGCTCCCTTAATCTAACAGACATTGCAAAGGCACAACACCCATACTGGTATATTTTCTTCCTTCCGATTAGCGCCTTTGTATTCTTTATTTCTTCATTGGCGGAACTTGAAAGAATTCCATTTGACTTACCTGAAGCAGAAAGTGAAATTGTTGCAGGATGGCTCACAGAAACATCAGGCATGATTTTCGGTCTAATACAGCTAGGATCATATGTAAAAGTATATGCCTTATCTGCTCTGTTTGTAGTCTTATTCCTTGGCGGATGGGCAGGACCTCAGATCTTCCCTAAAGAATTAGCCCATGGTCCAACTGCCGGGCTGATGGGATTGTTAACACTCCAGGGCGTCTATAACGGCGTTACCGTTAACGCAATATTTTGGTTTACGGTAAAGACACTTGGAATAATTATGCTCATGTTACTTCCAAGAGGTATCAGCCCTAGGATTAGAATAGATATTCTACTTCATACAGGATGGTATAAACTCATAGTCTTGACTTTCATAAACATGTTTATAGCATTAGCTTTAATTTATGGTGGCATATTAGGTCCAGGAGGACTGTTAACGGCGCATTGACAATAGCAACAAAAATCTCGTCATCATCAGCAGCTGGAATGATCAAGGCTATAGAATCAGGCTCTAAACACCTTGTAATCAAAAGATTTACTCTAAGATATCCTGAGCAAAAGCTCAAATTCATCGGCGATGGCTACCAGTTTGATCCTAAGCGTGGGGTGGGTATTGCCGGAAGTCGTGGAAGACATATTCTATTCCACGATAAATGTACAGGATGTCAGCTGTGCGCAATTGCATGTGAAGGTATTGCAGAAGCAATTGGGATGGTAAAAGTGGATGAACAATGGAAGCATAACAAGAAAAGTATCATGCCGCAAATTGATTTTGGCAAATGTGTATTTTGTGGTTTATGTGTTGATGCATGCCCATTCTATGCCTTATACATGACAAATGATTATGAACTCTCATCATTTACCAAAGAACACTTGATTTATACTCCTGCACAACTGGCTATAAAGCCAAAATACGATGGCAATGTGGAGTTGAAAATTGATAATATGGGTGCAACGCATGGTTGATCCAGTGTTTATTGGCGTGGCAGTACTGACAGTAGGTTCGGCAATAATTTCACTAGAAAGTCGTGAATTGATCTATGGCGCAATTGCTCTTGCAATATCTATGATGGGGATTGCAGGATTTTTTCTTTTGTTGGATTCGCCATTTGTTGCAATGTTTCAGATTGCAGTTTATGTTGGCGCGGTTGCAGTGTTAGTTATCTTTACGGTTATGCTTGTCAGAACCCAGGCTCTCTTTACAACAAGAGAAGACAAAGGACGGAAATCTGCAGGTATTGTTCTTATGCTAATTTTCATGGCTAGCATAGGAGCAATATTCATAGTATCGGGTCTCAATAGCCAAACTTTTGGAAATCCCAAAGCCCCAGCCGTTGACTTTACTACAATAGGCCAACAGATGTTGACCTATTATTCTCCAGCCTTGATTGCATTGGCTTTGACTTTAGCCGGTGCTGTAATAGGAGCGCTAGCATTAGCTAGAAGGGAAGGGGAGGAAATAGAACAGAAAAATGACTGAACTAATTTATTATGTCTTAATATCAGTGGTTCTTGTTGCTATTGGTATTTACGGTCTTGTTGTCAAACGTAACGCTGTACGAATGCTCTTTGCGCTTGAGATAATTGCTAATGCGGCAAATCTGAACTTAATTGCCTTTTCAAGAAACCTATCTAATACTCAGGGACAAGTATTTGCGCTATTTTCTATCGCTATTGCAGCTGCAGAAGTGGCAGTGGGGCTTGGTATCATCATCATCGCATATAGGCTATACAAGGAAATCGATGTCGAAGAATTTAAAAGTATGCGGGGCTAGGAGAGATATTAAAAAATGTCAGGATTCTTGTTGGTAGCCACCTTTCTACCGCTTCTTCTCTCACCCGTAGTATACATTTTAGGTAGACGAGCCGTTGGTGTTAATACTATAACATGGCTTTCTTTTGGCGTTTTAGCTATATCTACAGGACTGCTTTTTATTCCTGCCTTGATGCTGCATAGTGGGCAGTCGGCTTATGTTGAAAGTTATCCGTGGAGTCAATTTGGAAAATTTGGTCTTAGGTTAGATGGACTAAGCCTTCCATTTGCTCTGATAATCTACATATTATGTACCGTTCTTGCGCTTTATTCAAAACCTTACATGATACATAAAATCTCAGAGGACGTACACGAACGCCTTGGCGCTGGCCGCGGTGGCTTTTCTCATGGCAGTCGTGACCATATCAATGATAGTCATCCTTCGTCTTCTTCAACCACCACAAATATCGAAGATGGCGCTTCTCAGACGACAACAACATCGATTGTTGATACAAAGCAACAACAATATGTAAACACTCAGATAGGATTGTATTTTGCACTCTATATGACGTTTTCAATGGGTATGCTTGGTACTGTCCTTGCAACTAACCTGATTGAATTTTTCGTATTCTTTGAATTGATGCTTGTTCCGTCGTTCTTTCTGATAGCATTCTACGGTTATGGTGCCAGGATGAGGATTGCCCTTATGTTCTTCTTTTGGACTCATGTGGGTGCTGTTGTGCTGTTGCTTGGTTTACTAGCAATGGGATTCTTTGCAGGAGGTTTTGATTATACTACGGTTAAAGCTAATGCAGCAAAAATCCCTGCACAGTGGCTGTCGATTATAGTGTTTGCTCTGGTAGTTGGACTAGGAGTAAAACTAGCAGCGTTTCTCTTACATATTTGGCTACCATATGCTCATGCGGAGGCTCCTACACCTGTTTCAGCCCTGCTATCACCAGCGATGATCGGTATTGGAGCATACGGTTTGCTGCGTTTATGGTTGGAACTACTAACAGGAAGTTATGCGCAATATAGTCTTTATATCAATATGTGGGGTCTTGCCACTATGATTTATGGTGGAGCAATGGCATTAATGCAAGACGATATCAAACGGGTTCTTGCCTATTCTAGCATTAGTCAGATGGGTTACATTTTATTTGGTCTTGGTTCTGCAAGCGACCTTGGTATTACTGGCGGAACTTTGATGTATGTTACACATGGTCTTGGCAAAGCAATACTCTTTATGATGGCTGGCTCAATTATTCTTCAGACCGGCACCAGGAGTATGTCAAAGTTAGGTGGACTAGGTGGAAAAATGCCTTATACTGCAGTCATAGCAATGATTGGAGCTTTGACAATTATTGGTATCCCTCCAACTAGTGGTTTTATGGCAGAATGGATTCTCTTCAATGGAGTTTTGCAAACTGGTGTTCATGACGCAAACTCTTTTAGAGTTGTGTTGTTTGGGTTTGGTATTTTAACAACGGTATTGTCATCTGCATATATTCTGTGGATGTACAAACGTATATTCTTTGGCAAGATTCCAGAAGAACTGGTTCATGTCAAAGATTCAAATAAGTATGTTACTGTAACAATGGCTGCGCTCGCCGCACTTACGCTTATTATCGGAGTATATCCTAATCCATTCCTCAATCCCATTACAGGATATATTCAAGGAATATTCGCTCATACACCTGGTGTATTAAAAATACCAACAACATCAACAGCAGCAGGACAAAACGGAAGTAATAATGGTGGTGGAGTGCAAAATTACAAAAATATGATTCCAAGCTCCCATGGATTTAGCAATAATAATATAGATGGTTATAATGATATAGGTGTCATTAAAGTAGCAAGCACTTCAAAAGGAGTACTAAAGTAAAAAATATTTTGGATGGAAGGTTGGTGATAAGTAAAAATGGCCGGAACAGTGGGATTTGAAGGAATCGCGGTAAATGCTTGGTTAGTATGGATTCTTCCATTTGCTGGCGGGGCCATTATTCCTGCAGTTGCTAAATGGGGGAATAGACTAAGAGATTATACTGCAGTTGGCTTTGCACTTGCAAGCGCAATTTCAGCTGCAACTTTAATTCCATTAGCACTCTCTGGTAGTGAAATACACAGTCAAGTAAATTGGATCTCGGTAGTTAATGTGAAAGCCGGCGTCCTGCCTGATCCATTGGCTATCGTAATGACTAATTTGGTTGCTTGGATTTCGTTTCTAATTATTGTATACTCAACAGGATACATGCACGGAGATAGAGACCTAACGAGATATTGGTTTTTCATGTTGTTCTTCATCGGATCTATGCAGCTGATTGTGTTATCAGATAACCTTCTTATGGTCTTCTTTGGATGGGAAGGAGTAGGTCTTGCGTCCTACGCACTGATCGGTTTCTGGTATTATGACAAGAAGAAGGACTTTGTAGGAAAGGTAGGTGATAGGGCAGGGGGGATTGCAATGTGGGCTTCTCCAAGTCATGCTGGAATGAAGGCGTTCCTAATGACAAGGGCGGGAGATACGATGATGCTAGCTGGCATGTTTATGATCTTTATTTACTCTGGAACTTTTGGTTTCAAAGAATTGCTTCAAAACCAGACGTGGGCAGTACAGATGGCTCATCAGAACTTGCTTGTTCCAGCTGCAATATTGTTGTTTGGTGGCGCAGTTGGAAAGTCTGCTCAGTTTCCTCTAAACGAATGGCTTTTGGAAGCTATGACTGGCCCAACTCCAGTTTCAGCGCTTATCCATGCTGCAACTATGGTTAAGGCCGGTGTATTTCTTGTTGCGCGTATTGGTCCGTTATTCTTTGCGCTAGCTGCATTTGGAATGACCCAGTTCTTTGAAGTAGTTGCATGGGTCGGCGCTATTACTGCATTTTTGCTTGCAACACAAGCTATAGTTAATCCTGAGATTAAAAAAGTCCTTGCATATTCTACTGGTTCTCAGATCGGTTATATGATGATGGCTCTTGGTATAGCAGGACTATCGGTGAATTTTGTTGATGGTTATGCAGCAGGATTCTTCCAACTCATGAGCCATGCAATGTTTAAGGCCTCACTCTTCATGGGTGCAGGAGCGCTATTACATGCTGTTGGATCTAGGTTCATGACTGATATGGGTGGTCTTCGCAAACATATGAGAAAGACCTATATTTTTATGCTACTTGCAAGTCTCTCGCTAGCCGCAGCACCTCTCATTACCGCCGGTTTCTGGAGCAAGGATGCAATTTTTGGTGCCGTATTGGAATCAGGTTATGTTCATGCATTGCCATTATTCGGAATAGCTGTCGTTGTTGCAGTGATGACTGCCTTCTATACCTTTAGAATGATTGGCATGGCATTCTTTGGCAAGAAAAGCAAATATCTGGAGGAAATGGAGCAAAGAGGTCACCATATACATGAAGTGGGTCCTAATATGTGGATACCATTTGCAATCCTGGCAGTGGCTACTATAGCAATAGGAGTTGTTGGCTTTATCATTGGACCCCAGATTACCAATTATCTTGGCGCATATCTTGTACATTATTTTGGAATTGGAAAAGAAGTGCCTTCTACAGTAGTTAACATTGCTCCCGAAGGAGGTAAAACATTCTTTGGCCTTAATCCAATAGCTGCTGCAGCATCGTTCGGAGCCTTTGCAATAGGTGCTATTCTTGGGTATGTGGTCTACATTGCAAGAAAGATTGACCCTGAGGTTATCTCAAGAAACATTGTAACAAGGATAATTTGGAAGTTCCTTTATAATAGATGGTATCTCAATACTATACTTTATTGGGGTGCTGTAATTGGACCTATGGCAATATATCGTATAATTTGGAGGTATTTTGAGAGTACTATAATCGATGGAATTAGTCCTGGATTTCAATATGCCATGGCATATTTCTCCAGAGTCGTGAGAGCTGGACAAACGGGAATAACTCAAACTTATTTATTTGTATTTGGTGTAGGCATTATGATAATTGTAATGCTCATGTTATTATAGGAGAGAGATGGTGTAAGAAAAAAATGGTAGATCTAATTTCGACTCCACTTCTTGTGACTTTAATACTGGGAGTCGTAGGACTTGCAATTCCTGTACTGGATGCTTTCAAAAAGGAAAGAGGTTCTAATAACAGGCTTTATAGTGGGATTGCATTTGGTGCATTAATTGTTACAATAGGAATCGTGATCTTCCGTGTACTGTCTGGTGAGGTGATGCCTGCTGTTCTATTTAGCAAAGGCGTCATAACAGATGATCTTTTCGGTTCGTTCTTTGCAATTGCCCTGCTGATAGTCTCAATTATGGTAACTGTTTCTTCATGGAATTACATGAAAGGTAGGATAAATCCTGCCGCATATTATTCGCTTATTCTACTGTCGAGTATAGGAATGGTACTTATCGCTTATTCAACCGATCTTGTGATGCTGCTCGTTGCATGGGAATTAATGTCCATTCCCACCTATGCTTTAGCAGCATTTTCAAAACGGGATCCGATTTCAAATGAGGCAGCTATTAAATACTTTATGTTCGGTGCATTATCCTCTGCCATTCTAGTTTTTGCTATTGGTCTTGTCTATGGTATTACTGGAACAACCAACATCGGCGCATCAATCCAGGCAATGGCCAGTATTCAGAAAGGGCTTGTACCAATAGGTCTTGTGGCAATTGCATTATTTATCGCTGGTTTTGGGTTTAAAATGGGGCTTGTACCGTTCCATATGTGGCTGCCAGATGCATACGAGGGTGCTCCTACCACAATTGGTGCTTTACTAGCGGCTGGTACTAAGAAGGCTGGATTTGCAGCAGCCTTGCGTGTAATTGTGCTTGGAATGTTTGCGTTGAACCTCGATTGGACAGTGACTCTCGCCATAGTTGCTGTCTTTACAATGACACTCGGAAACTTGGGTGCATTGATACAAAAAAGCGTTCCAAGAATTCTTGCATATTCAAGTATTGCACAAGCCGGTTACATTATGATAGGTATCGCAATTGCGCCATACTCTAACCAAGCATTAACTGGCTCTCTATTTCATATACTAAATCATGCGGTGATGAAATCTGCTGGCTTCATAGCTGCAGCAGCAGTTGCAACTGCTCTTGCTGGTTATAGTCTAGAAAAATATAGAGGTCTTGGTCGCCGAATGCCTATTACCGCTATTGCCTTCTCAATTTCCTTGCTTGCTCTTGCGGGTGTTCCACCTCTTAATGGTTTCTGGAGTAAATTGGTTTTATTTGGTGCTGCAATTAACAGTGGTCCAATGGTGGCGTGGGGGCCGTATCTTGCAATCGCCGGCGTTCTCAATAGTGCTCTTTCGTTGGGGTATTATGCATGGATTATTAGAAAGATGTACATGGAAGAAGGACCAGATATGAGCAAGGTTAAAGAACCAAGGGCTATGGTTGCCGTATTAGTATTTGCGATGGTGTTTATGGTAGGTTTTGGTGTATGGCATGCACCAATACTGGAGTTTGCATCAAAAGCAGTACCTCATCTAGGCAATCCGGTCCCTACAGCATCAAGTCAAAGTCATCTAGGCAATCCGGTCCCTACAGCATTATACACTCCATAATTTTATTTAGGTAATAACCAATTATAGGGTATTATTAAATAATAATTATAATATAAAGAACACCTTGGTAACGCTGGAACTGACCACTAGCTGATGAAATCTGCTGGCGTTTGCAAATATTTTATTCTATTTTATTCTATTCTATTCTAAAACTGAACTGAAGCCAAATCTGTCAAATGTTGTAAATGTTTCTTCGGGCCACAGTCGGATATCTTACGTAGCTCATTCTTAGCTTTAGTAGAGTAAGATAGATAAAGCTTCTCCATCCTGTCGACAAATTCTTTTGACTGATCATTTTTCTTTACCAGTACATTGAAGAGCCTGTCCTCATCATTCCAATCTATTAAGTCATCATGAATTTGGTATGCAATTCCAAGCAAATTACCAAATGTTGCCATGGCATGGATTTCATCCTCTTCGCCTTCTCCTAGTATCGCACCTACTTTTGCGGATGTCTCAAAAAGTGAGGCTGTTTTATGTTCAAGGACTTTGATATAATCGTCCTCTGTAACATTAAGGTCTTTGGCAAGTTTAATTTCCATCATTTCGCCTTCACTCATTTTTATTGCAGCATTAGAAATTTCACCTGAAACGCGTTGGTTATTCAACTTAGAACCAATATTGAGAATGATGCCTAGAACAAAATCGGCAGTAAGAATGCTATTATTATATCCATACTTTACATGAAAAGAAGGTTTACCCCGTCGGAGGTTTTCTTCATCTATAATATCATCGTGAATAACAGATTCTGTATGAAGAAGTTCTATAGCAGAGGCAGCCATAAACGTATCTTCTTCGCCCACTTTCGAAGAATTTACTCTTCCTAGTTTTATGCTTTCAGCAGCGAGTACTAAAATAAGTGGTCTAATACGTTTGCCTCCATCACATGCATATCTTAGTGGTGCGTAAAATTCCGACCATGAATAAAGATCGAGTTCGTGCTTGAGTGCATCGTCAATTTTTGATAGATATTCACTAAATTGCTCCGTTAGAGGATTGGCTTCCAGGTTTCTTCTATTCAAAGATTCTGCTCTTGCCTACGATATCTTCAAATGATGATCATATTAATGCTTTACCGAAAAAAGATATTCTAAAGTATGCAAACACAAAAAATTGCATCTATGGATTGATTGATTGAATGCTCCGGCCGGGATTTGAACCCGGGATCTGCGACTCGAAAGGCCACAATGCTTGACCGGACTGTGCAGCTGTTTTGATGTTATCAGCTACTACACCACCGGAGCACTTTATGAAAGTTTGAAATTCATTTCACATAAAATCTTTTCTTGTAGCAAAAGAGTGTTCGTTACAGTGTGTCATGTTACTAAGAATATAATCCTTTCAATATGCTCCTCCCCCCGAAAAGCAGGAATATGTATCGAATGCATTGTTGTATCACTGGACGTGCAAAATAATCTATTGTGTTCGGTCCAAGAAACGTAACTTGGGAACAATTAGGCTAGTATATGATGGATGGATCGATCTCAAAACCTTTATACCTTTTCTAATATCGAATTTTTATCTGTGGGCCCATAGCTCAGCCTGGTAGAGCGACCGGCTCATAACCGGTCGGGCAGGGGTTCAAACCCCCTTGGGCCCATTGTGATATCACTTCTTTTTAGTGGGTTTCACGAATAATAGGAGAGAAAACAAAAAGAATTGACTATTAATATAGAGCAAGAAAATCCGCATAAAGGAGAGCTAGATCCATATTCAATCTTCAAGTATGTATTGAATTCGCCTGTAAC
>DATDFS010000319.1:0-5308 GCA_036522495.1 Nitrososphaeraceae archaeon
CTGATGAAGAAATAAATCCGTTTTTTTACAAAATACCTACTGCTCCCTTTATTGCTGCAAAACTAGATTTCAGAAACGAGGTGCGCATATCTACTGCTTTAAGGCTATATCATAAGCTCGCCTCAAAACATGATTTCATGATTGTAGAGGGAATAGGAGGAATTATGGTTCCTTTGACAAAAAAAAAATACGTAGCCCACTTCGCGAAATCACTTGAGCTTCCAACGATCATAGTTGCAAACTCAAAATTGGGGACGATCAACCACACCTTACTCACAGCAAAGGCATGTAATGATTTTGGATTGAATCCACTTGGGATTATTGTTAATGGGATCCATGGGAATGATTCCTTAGTCAAGTATCACGTCTTGGAGTCAATTCAAGAGTTAAGTAAGGTGAAGGTACTGGGTGCAATACCATTTCTCAAGACTCCCAATCTTAGCGATATAAGACTCGCAATGGAACGGAATCTCGACGTTAAGAAAATAATTTTAATGTAGCAACCTAAAGCTCTCATAAGTTTCCTTTCTTTCATAACATCCTAGATTCCAATCATTAGAACTAGCGACATCATGAACAATATCATAGAGCCATAGCGATGCCAGTGGCATCCTGCCAGAGGATTTGTACCACTAAATGGAATGAAAGGCGAGTGGACGATGTGAAGTAATAAAGTTCGTAATTGCAATCGTGTTGGAAAGTAATAACAAGCATGTACAGTAACTTCATCGTTATTCTTCTATGGCGAAAGGGGGATATGCTGGTTTTGACTGGCCAAGGACCTGGCTTCTAACAGCAGTTATAATTCCATCCATCCGATAGGATCGACATAGTTCTTCGATCATTCCGGGCGCATCTTGCTTTATGGTAAATGACAAACTATAAAAAGACTCTTCATTAGGAAAATAGCACGTAACTATATTATACCTGTATTCAAGAATGAATTCGAAGAAATATTGAAATATGTAGAATATTAAAACTTAATGCAAGGAAATTAAATTTAGATAATCTTTATATAAACGAGCGGAATTTGAAATTTATGAAGGCTGTCATCTTAGCTGGCGGGTTAGGCAAAAGGCTAAGACCTCTGACCGATGAAAGACCAAAACCGCTGATCGAGGTTCTGAACATCCCGATCATAGAATGGCAGATAAAATGGTTCAAAAAACATTCAATTAATGAAATCGTAATCTGCGTAGGATATCTCAAAGAACAAATCATCGATTACATCGGAAGCGGGAGTAAATTCGGAGTTAAAGTTGGATATGCCGTAGAAGAAGAACCACTTGGAACTGGTGGAGCGTTAAAGAATGCACAAAGCCTTCTTGGAGGGATTGGAGAAGATGGTTTTTTTATGATAAACGGAGATATATTGACAGATCTATGTCCCAAGAAATTGCTCTGTGACGAGCATACAGCTCTTGCTTTAGTCCCATTGAGGAGCCCGTATGGCGTTGTCGAAGTGGATCAAACATCTAATGTCCTAGGATTTGTCGAAAAACCGCAAATAAGAGACAGATGGATTAATGCGGGGGTGTATTACCTTAGAAGGCACGTATTCAATTATTTGCCTGAAAACGGCAATATCGAAGTTACTGCCTTACCTACGATGGCGACGGAAAGGAAATTAAAAGCTGTCAAATACGAGAATTCTTTTTGGAGATCAATTGATTCTCATAAGGATATCGAAGAGGCATCAAAAGAGCTAAAGTCAAAAGAAATTTTAAATGAACTTTGATAAAATAGCATACAATCTTGGCAGTTTGCTTTCAGTGCAAGAAGTGCTTAGATTTGCAAAGTTAGCAGATAATAGGCCAAATGTTGATTCATTATGGGTACCAGAATCATGGGGACGCGAAGCTTTTGTTTCTTTGGGAGCATTATCTCAAGTAACAACCAAGGTTAAGCTAGGAACGTCAATTCTCAGTATCTATGCAAGGAGTCCTGCGACTACTGCTATGGGTGCCACTACCTTAGATATGCTTTCCAAAAATGGAATAATCATAGGACTTGGGGCAAGCACACCTATACTAGTCGAGAACTGGCATGGTTTGAAATTCCAAAAGCCAATACCTAGAATGCGGGAGTATGTCGAATGTCTAACACAGATGATAAAGGGAGAGAATGTTAATTATACTGGTAATTACTTTAAAGTAAAAAATTTCAAACTATTATACAAACCGAAGAGAGAACGAATCCCCATATTTATTGCAGCTGTCAATAAGAACATGATTTCGTTAGCGTGTGATATCGCCGATGGAATCCTGCTTTACCTTCGTCCAATCGAAGAGTTAAAGAAGACCGTATCACAGATAATTGCAAATAGTAGCAAAAATAGTAGCAACAAGAGCTTTGAAACAGCATGCGTAATCATTTGCTCAGTATCGAATAAAGAGCCTGAAAAAGCTCGTGAACGTGCTGCTAAAACTCTTGCATTCTACGTGGCTGTGGGAGAATATTATAACAGATTCCTATCTAGCAATGGCTTTCGAACTGAAGTAGAACAAATTAGTTCAGAATATCGGCAGGCTGGATTAAACAGAGCTTCAAAGTTTGTATCTGAACAAATGTTGGACTCCATCACTGTCTGTGGAAATAGCGAGGAATGTATTAAATCGCTGGACAAGTTCATCTCCGCTGGAATTTCTCTCCCTATAATCCAGATTAATCCTATAGGAGACGCAGAAAGTTCATTTAAGGAGATGCTTACAACATTTTAGTGCGCAAGGTAGCTGTAGTTTCGTATGGAACTAGTAAATTTAGTAAAGAATCAAACTTATCTCTATTTGAGCTTGCTTGCCAACCTTGCATTGAAATACTGAAAAAAAATAAAATCACAAAGCATAACATAGATGCAGTACTGTTCTCTACATGTTCCCCCGAATCGTACGGTTCAAACATTATATGTGAAATGCTGGATATCCACCCTAGGATTTCACATAGGATTGAAAGTCTTTGTAATTCCGGTACAAATGCCATAGTTTCCGCTTACTCATATATTTCATCGGGCATTTGCGATTCTGTATTAGTGGTGGGAGCGGAAAAGGCTAATACTCCAGCTAATAGACTCATCTGGGATATTTCTCGAGGATCGTTTACATATCCGGTATGCTGGGCAGCCCTGTTTGCAAGAGCCCATATGCGAAAATATGGGACCACCGAGGAACAGATGGCAATGATTTCAGTAATGAACCACATAGGTGCTGAAAAAAATCCAAATGCTCTATTCAAACATAAAATAACCTTAAGTGATGTTATGCACTCGAGGAAAATCGTAGAGCCTATAAAGTTATTAGATTGCTCATATACTTGTGACGGCTCTTCAGCGGTATTATTATTATCTGAGCACAAGGCGAAGGAAGCTACAGACAATCCTGTGTGGATAAAAGGAATAGGACAACACACGGTTGGCGCTAGCTTCAACAAAGTGACACACGATGATCTAACAACGAATCGAGCTACGCGAATTGCTGCACAAATGGCATACAATATGTCGGACTTCAGTCCTCACGATATAGACATTGTTGAGTTACATGACGCATTTACAATCCTCCAGATCCTGGCGTATGAGGATCTTGGGTTTGCTGAAAAAGGGGAAGGTGGTAAATTTGACCCTCAAAATGAAATAGCAATTAACCCTCGTGGTGGTATTCTCGGTTGTGGTCATCCGTTGGGTGCAACTGGTCTTGCTCAAACGGCGGAAGTTGCAGCCCAGTTATCAGAAAAAGCTGGTAAAAGACAAATTAAAGGTTGTAAGACAGGGCTCGTTCATAACCTTGCCGCGGCCGGAACCTCAGCTACGGTTATTATTCTTGGTGTTTGATCAAAATGCAGGAATTTTTAGATTATATACGAAAGGGTGAGTTTAGAATTTATGTTTGTGCTTCATGCAAAAAGAAAATATGGCCTCCTTCTCAATATTGTCCTGAATGCCTATCAAAAGCACATTTAAAGAAAATTGAGGGAAAAGGCGTTCTCCTTGAGTTTACCTTTTCTTATTTAAAAAATATTGAAGGAGTGTTTGGAATAGTAGACATGTCTGGTATTAGACTAGTAGGATCCGTATTTGGACGACCATTGCGACATGGAATGGAGGTTACCATGATTAAGTGTGGAATCAATTCCGATGGTAGCATCTTTTATCACTTTAAAGGGCATAAGGTGTAGTCATATAATTATTGCTTGGTTAATATACTGTACAAGTATATTATTCCTGTAGATCGTATGAGTTATGACAGATTTGTAGATGATCGGCTTTTGACAAGTAGAGACGCTCTTAACAAGCTTCAGATAAAGATAAAGCTTATCGAGATAGATGAGAATGCACGAGATCATTCACAAAGATTTGGGAGGAGAGTTCTAGTAAAAAAGGTTTTACTCACAATCAAACATAATGAAAGTCAAGAAATCGAAGAAAGGGAATTAGATATAGAACAGCTTGAAGGTCGAATGAAAAAAGAAAGATTGTTTTCTTCATCTAACAGATGGGTTTCGCCATCTGAAGTCAAAAATGGATTTATTGTGGCAAATAAACATCTAGATCTGCTTGCAGACGCAATTGCACTAGATGTTATTGTTGTATGAGTTGATCGATTAAGTATGTTTTGATATATTTCAGCTTAAATGGTATATAGCGCCGCTGATCAGACTCGAACTGATGACCCACTGGTTAACAGCCAGTTAAGCTCCAAAGCACATGCCATGAATTTGCTCTACCATGCTGAGCTACAGCGGCGCAGTATAGAACCAAATTAAGCACAAAATAAATGTTTAGATACCAGACTTAGAACAATGGGCTCTGTTCAGTTAACGATATATCTATAGCTTGACACCCTACTTGTTTGAATGTTTATATTCAAAAGAAGCAGAACTCCTTCAAAGTATATTTACTATGCCCTACACTTACTTGTACTTTTCTGGTCTTTCGCTAAGAAAAACATCAGAGAAGCATTTATTATTGCCATTTCAAAAGAAATCATGTATCAATCAATCTGAATTGGATACTACATTATTATAAACCGACCAACAAAGGTAGGGCAGAAGAAGAGAACTAAAATATCGCAATTCATTATATAGATGAAACACTGATTAGAGTAGGTAGGTAGAGAGAAGAAGAAGTACTAGTCTGGTTATGGACGGATGGATGGATGGATGGATGGATGGATGGATTGATTGCAATTGAACCTAAAAGTAAAACAATTCTGGATATGTATGCATGCGTATTTCTCTAGAAAGGAGTATACTTGTTGCTGAACAGTTTCTTCAAGAATTGATTAAAAAATATGGAAAATATCTATCTCCACTGATG
>DATDFS010000320.1:0-3181 GCA_036522495.1 Nitrososphaeraceae archaeon
TTCTCCCTCTATCTTTGGGATTCTTGGTTATAATTTACACATGCGTATATTCCTCTTGCTAATTCAGATAAAATGGCATCACTTTCTTCCAAAAGCTTTGAAACTTTTTTATCGCCTAACCTATAAAATATGTTTTTACCCTGGCGTCTATTCTTGACAAGCCCACAATCTAATAAACAGGACAAATGATTTGATATATTGGATTGACTTTGGCCAGAAGTTTCTGCAACTATTTGAGAGGTAGTCTTTTCTCCTTCACGTAATGATTCTAATATTGAAAGTCTGGTGGAATCACCGAGGCCTCTGAAGAGTTTTGCCTTTAATGAAAGCTTTTGAAGTTGTATTGACATATTGTCCCGTGTTAATATGTAAATGTGTTAATCAATCATATAAAGTTGATCTAATCTGCATTTCAGATACTGAGTCAATAAGTCAAAAAACATATGTACCTGAGTTGAATCTAAAGTGTTTGGCTTGGATATATCAGTACATAAGGATGGATATACAACAAAGCATCTTATCTAAGGATCTGACAAAAAAAGGATTCTTCTAGGGAGAAGGTGTGTTCCTTGTTTCCTGTAGAATTGTTGCCAGCAATAGTTTGGTAGTAGATACAATATAATCCGTATTAACGGCAGATGGAATATCTATGCTACTGTGATAATGTGTATTTTGATCTACTGCTTCTCCATCATATAATCCTGCAACTACATATCCTAGGCTTCAAAAGGCATATAATCGCTATCATATGTAGGCCCCAACATAACTTGCAAGTCAGTATAGTCCACAGCTGCCTGCTCCATAATCTCTCCAAACCTTTGAGAATCCTGATCATTACCTGTTACTGCGTTTCCCAATTACGAATTAGAACAGCTTTTCCGCCAATGATATTTCCACTACCCGGCAAAACTGTAGAATAAATGACACCACTTTCAGTCGATTCAATGAAGGATGAATCATCCATGTAAATACTATGCAATGCATTTACCACAGGATAAACTGAGCTCATTTGTTCATTGGCCTCCTCTTCTTTGCTAGGCTCGCCTGATCTTACCATTCCAATATGACTGTGTGAATCGATGAATGCTGGTGTCACAACATAATACTTCCCTTCAAAATCATCTCATCGATATCTCTTCCTCCCTCTTTTTCTGGTCTACTGTTCTTTCCTACATACTTTATTTCATCTCCTTCAAATCCTATATAACAGTCTCTTTTCTCCTCAGTGCCATCAAACAATGAATTGCATTTAATTAACTTCATAGATTTGCTTATCATTACCAATCATCAGCCGATTCTTAAACCTATTTTGGAGTCGACTCCATTCTTCCTCTTTCTTATCAAATGTAAGAATATCATCATATTATCAGTTCTGGATATTATTTCAAGATAATCCAATGGTTCATCTAGGAAGTGTTAAAGCAGGTCATGCACACACGTATACTTTATTCACATTATTTTCTCCAGCATCCAGATTATCCGGCAATATCATTGTTCATATCCTATAATACGCTAGTATGTATATATCTATACTACCGCTAATATTTCAAAATGATTCAAATTTTATTCTTGTTTGTCAACTACGTCAGTAGACCTTTTCACATTTATGGAAACACTGATGATAACTTTATCTTTCCACTGGCAAATCTATTTTATTGCCCCATTCGCCCCATGAACCAACATACATTCTAACGTTCTTAAAGCCAAGATTCCGCAATACGACGAAAGTGTTGGCAGCCCTGTAGCCGCCATGACAGTATGTTATAATCTCTTTTTCTTTTGGAATATGTGAATACAGTTTCTCCAGTTCTGTATTTTCTTTGAAGGCGCCATTTTTATTAATATTACAACTCCAATCGACATTTGTTGCTGAAGGTATGTGGCCTGCTTTAGCAGCTCTTATTACAGAACCTTCGTATTCGGATTTTGAGCGCGAATCCAATATTAGTACATTGTTGTTACTCTTCTTTTTGATCTTCGATTTTATATATCCAAAGTCTGCCAACACCTTGGGATTGGGCTTGCCTCTAAAATATGAATGAATAAACTGATTGCTCTTTGTTTCTATTTTCAATCTTTCTTTCTTCCACTTATTAAAACCTCCATCAAGCATTGCAGTTTTACTATGTGAAAAATAAATCAATAGCCAGACACCTCTCGCAGAAAACATGCCAGATATACTGTCATAAAAGACCACAAATTTGTTTTTCGTTACTCCTATATTTGATAGAAGGATCTTCATTTGCTTGTTAAATTGAGAAATCCCCTCTTTTGAGGTATCAATCCAATGGAATTGCACAAGATCTATGTTAACAGCATTAGGAAGATGTCCTAGTGCATAATCTGAATAAGGACGGGCATCTATTACAAGAAGATCATCCCTTTTTTCCAAATATAATGATTTTAATTCCGAAGTGGATATAGTAAACCTCATCATTAAAATAGAACGGATATGTAATAATTTTTTGATATTATAATTGTTTTCTGCCCAAAACAATGAAGTGCAAGAATCAAATGGCCGTATTAGAAGTCAAGCCAACAAATGAATAACATCAAAGATAATGGACAAGACAGGTGCGATGCTTCTCTTATGATATGTCCTAGTTTCTATAGCTATCAGGGCTATGAGTTTTGTAATACGGTGTTTTTGGAGCTCAAACAAGAATCAGAGATTTATTTGTAGAATATTTTCAAAGAAATATCACGTAGAAATATGATAAACTGATGTGCTATGGTAATAGACGAAGGACCAGATGTTTATGATAGACTCCATGTAATGTGTGTATTATGGGAACCATGAAAGGAGATGCGATAAATCCAACTAGTTAATATTGTATCTACCAATCTCAAATTGTTATATTGGAGTCAGGCGATATCACAGAATACCGTACAAGTCAAATACGAAAAGGTGCCGTTTCTCTTTCATGACAAGGCTGAATATATTTTTGGTAGAGAATTGTCGTATATGTTTTGAAACTCTAAATCTGTGTCCTACACTCCTATGGAGCTGACTTCAGTTTTTCTCTTCTTGCGACCCTCCAACAACATTAAAGGTATTTGCTATTATCTAATCCATATGTTTATAGAATAATAAATCAAAAGATATTTGTAACTAATGTCGTTTAGTCTTATTAAGGCCATAAAGAGTACTCATAGACATCCAATTAATAGAATCCTGCAT
>DATDFS010000321.1:0-2331 GCA_036522495.1 Nitrososphaeraceae archaeon
AAATGCTCTGAATGCTACGGCCTGTTACCAGTATAGGAACATAAGAAGCACATGTAATAACAAATAGAGTTCATCAACCCTAGTAGTAATAATACTCTCTATGGCCCAAAATTATGATTAAGTAATATTTTCTTTGGGCCTACCAAGCATAGGGGCAGCTTGGCTATTCTTAAGTTCAACATACAGGTTCATAAATTAATATACGAATTGTTAAATTCTTTTTTCATATCATAATTGCTGTGATCTTTTTATTAGCTCAATTGGTTTGGTTTGTCCTTTTATTATGTTTTATTAGGTCGTTAAGTCGTTAGGAGTTTTTTGTATCTATTCTGCGAAACCCAAAAATCGTAACAAGTTGATTTACAACTGCTTAATGACGATAGGTATAGATGCTATTCAATCGGCTCAAGCATGCTTTAACAACACAGTACTGCTGCAGCTAGCGATAGATTAAGCCTGTAAATCCATATGCTAAGTCTGTTTATTTTCCGAGTGAATGAGCAAGAAGATCAGGACTATTCTACTACACCCAAACTAACCAATTAGAAGTTCCTCGAGGTGATTGAATCTAATTGAAGTACTTGCTCTTGCAAACAAATATCGGTTGTTTTATAACATTCCATCAGAGTGCAGCCTATCTAGCAGTGGAGTTAGCTCAATCTCCAGTTTCTTTTCCCCCAGCGTCATCTCAAAATCGATGCCAAGGACAATTGAGAGCATGTTCCTATCTTCCCTGGCAGTATATACTGCGACATCTGATATACCATATTCTGTATGATTAACTTCTAGCCACTCCTTCCATGTTTTAGCTCTTCGCAGACTCCCGTCGAGTGCTTCAATGGTATAATCCAGATCCATTCCTTCGGTATTGTCGAGTAAACTTAGCTTAAGCATAGGAACCATAAGATTACCTCCTCTTACCTTTTCGTGTGTTTTATTCATTCTTTCGATAATTTGCTCCTCTTCTTCCCGATCTCCTTCTTGTTTATTGCCAACCCTTTGTACTGAGCCATATTGTGGAAAGAAATATCCTGCCAGTCTCTTATTCGAATCGTAAACCTTGTATATCGAGTTTTCATATTCCATCTTCCATTTAGATTTCCCATCTCTTCCAAACAAAACAAAGAAGATATAACAAAGTCCGTATTTGAGACTTCTTTTCTTGTTCATCCAGTCGACTTTTTTATCATACTCTATATATGAGTAGTAATAAACCCGGAACTTCTACGTAGAGAAGCTAAATGGTAGTTTAGATGCAAAGGCGCTTCCAGCTATTCATATGCATTCGGTCGTCAGTGGATTGTCTGATTACATCAATATTGCATACGATGAATACTACCCACAAATGTCGCTCATTGAATGTTTTGTACAATATTAATACATAGGAGGCTATAGGTCCGGAGCAGTATGAATCGAATTTGACTCTATTTTGGGGGCCAACAGCTATTTCTAGCATCAACTTGTATCTTAAGAGTATGATTGGAATTTGTAGACCTATAATATATGTCATTATTGGAATCATCATAATATTTTTGGTGTATTATTTTAGAAAGGAAAGAAGAAAAAACTAACGCAAGAATTATGGACTAGTAATTGGCTTCAATATCTCTTTCTTGATATCCTTTTCTTCTTCCATTCTGACACTAGTTTAACGAATCATATTGTGTCCAATCAAAAAGTTGCTGTCATTACAGGTAGCTCTAGTGGAATAGGCTATGAAACAGCCTTGACACTAGATAGAAATTGACTTTTAACATATGGTACAATGCGCAATCTTGCAACGACTTAACTTTACAGAAAGCCTCTTCATTCAGCTATATGTTTCGTTTTGAACTTTTTGTTGTTCTTGGCTGTTATTCTCTAGTCCTTATGTTGTGTGAAGCCAAGTCTAAGTAGCCGTAGGTCAATCAATTTATTGAATGTGACTGATTCGTTAGACCTTCTATCAGTATTGGCATCTGCAATAGGAACTTGTTTCTCGTTTAGTCTTAGTTTTTGTAAGGTATTTCTGGAACTTGGCTAGAATAGGAGGCAGCAGTATTGCTACGATTTCTATTTCGTAGCTCCTTTAATGCAGACCGGTTTTTCTCTTTCAGCTGATCGGCTTGATTATGTGTCATTAATCCCTTATTTGCTATTACAGTCAGTTTACTATTGGCTAGTTGGATAGATAATATACCATTTGAATTGAACAGACGATCTAACTTAATCAATTGTGACTTGTACTCCTCTTCGGAGGACTTTCCTTTGGCTGTGTCTAACGCTGCGTTAAATAATTCGCCAAGTCTCTCCAGCGCCTTGTCTATATTTTGATGCTTTGCTTGTGTTATA
>DATDFS010000322.1:0-4579 GCA_036522495.1 Nitrososphaeraceae archaeon
TCATTGCCACTTCTTATTGTAGGATGAATATGTGCAAAGTAAGAAAGATCTTCTCCTACGATTATAACATGCATGAGTTTATCATGCACAAGTTCAAATTCTTTGATTGGATCACCTAGTCTCTGATCCGTCACAGATAACACAAGTTCAGTCGGCTTTCCTGCTTCTAGAGTGATAGGATCAAGCCGAATATTGACATTATAATATCCAGAGAATGGCGATTGAGTATGTAGCTGATGATGTTTATGTTGTTGCTGTTGTTTGTCATTATTTTGGATATCCTGGTTAATTGCATTATAGTTATTTCCATAACCTGAAAAGGCATGCTTTTCTAGATTCTTTTCCATGCCTCTTACATGCACTACTATACGTATAATACTAGACGTTTACAATTGTAAAGCACGACTATACGACATTTCGTCTTTGAATCCTTATAATCATCTGTCTTTGAAAGACACTCACAAATTAGATAGAATCTTTTTCTTCTTCAAACCTTCTTTTTATGGATTCTATTCTTCCAGCATATTTTTTCTTGTAACCGGACATGCATCCTGTACAACAGAAAAACCGCTCATAATTTGCAAATTTGTAAACATGAGGACTAGTCGAAATAGGACCTTTACAGAATTCGTAGTTTAATTTTATTTTCAATCCCCTTTTTATTTTAAATTTGCTATTCTCTTGCTGACTTGGCAGTTTAGCCATTCTGTTTCCGTTCCCCTGATTTTCCATTACTTTAGCATCCTCAATGTCGTTATTCTGTTCTTGTTTGTCAAGCTCTGGTTCGAGCAAAATCGTACAAGTATTGATGTATGCATTATCGTCTGATGAATACTGATATGCATAATCAAATCTTAGTTTCTCCAGTACTAGTAAGCAAACTTAGCTTCATTAAGCAACTTCCTTTAGCCATGAAGATGTTATGCAATTATGAATTTGAAAGGTATTCATTTATTCATTCATTTATTTATTCATTCATTTAATAGGAAGGTGTAAATGCAAAGCCATCATGAACCTGCAAAGTCAGGTCAACAATTAACAATTTCTTTAAAGTATGTATGTTGTGAATGCTGCGATTCTGAGATAAGAGATGCAGTAACTCCAATACAGGGAGTAACTAATGTAGATGTTGATTATGCAAAGAATGTTGTAACAGTTAATTATGATCCTAAAAAAGCATCACCTGAGAAGATAAGGGAGTCATTTCAGAAAGCTGGATTTGAACCGAACGTAGCTATAGACAAGACAACTGGGCGCTCTGTAGCAGAATCGGGTTATGACCATCATGCAGCTATGGTCCAGAAAGGAAAAGCCAATGAGCTTAAGATAAAGGTCATTACAAGTGGAGTTATTTTCGTACTAGTCTTTCTTGGCAGTTTCCCTCAATGGTTTCCTTGGGTGCCTGGCTTTCTGAAAAACAATTTTGTTCTTCTTGCATTAGCTACTCCGGTACAGTTCTGGGCTGGTTCGCAATTTTACATAGGAGCTTGGGTAGCTTTAAAAAGAAAAACATCTGACATGCATACACTTTACGCAGTAGGAACTTCTGCAGCGTATTTCTATAGTGCGCTCATAACTTTTCTCCCGGGTTTTTTTGTAGGCATAAGTTCTCAGACTTTTTTTGATGCATCAGTAGGAATCATGTTCCTTGGATTGACAGGACATTACCTTGAGGCTATAGCCAAAGGAAAAACGTCTTCTGCTATAAAGTCGCTACTTGGATTGAGGGCAAAGACAGCTAGAGTTTTAAGAGGTGGCAAAGAGTTAGACATCTTTGTAGATGACGTAGTTGTCGATGATATTGTAATTGTAAGGCCCGGAGAGAAAGTGGCAGTTGACGGGATAGTATTAGAAGGCGAGTCTTCTGTTGACGAGAGTATGATAACAGGAGAATCTATGCCTGTGTCCAAACAGCCTGGAGATGATGTCATAGGGGCCACAATAAATAAGAGTGGAAGCTTTAGGTACAGAGCGACCAAAGTAGGAAAAGACACTACACTTGCGCAAATAATCAAGATGGTAGAATCTGCACAAGCATCCAAAGCTCCAATACAGAGGATAGCTGATAGGATCTCAAGTTATTTTGTACCCATAGTTTTTCTAGTTGCCATAATAAGTTTTATTCTCTGGTTGTATATTGCACCTGTTGTTGGCTCTCTGGCCTTTGCAATAATGACATTTGTATCTGTTCTTATCGTCTCATGTCCAGATGCACTGGGTTTGGCCGTGCCAATCTCCATAATGGTTGGAACAGGAAAAGGAGCAGAGAATGGTGTGCTGATTAAGGATGCCAAATCACTAGAAACTTTACACAAAGTTCAGGCGATTGTCTTTGACAAGACTGGTACATTGACTAAAGGACAGCCATCTGTTACCGATGTCTTATCCATAAACGGTTTGAACGATAATGATATGTTGAGTTTGGTAGCGTCTGCAGAAAGCCGGTCTGAACATCCACTAGGTCAAGCTATTTTAAATGAGGCTAAGAAAAGAAATCTGAGAGTCTCTGAACCAAGAAGATTTGAAGCGTTAGCTGGACATGGTATAAGGGCACGGGTGGACGGCAAAGACATTCTTGTTGGAACTTCAAAACTCATGGAGGATAATAAAATATATACACAAAAAGCTATTGTTGATGATAAATCAAAACGACTTTACGATGCAGGAAAGACCCTGATGTTTGTAGCTATTGATGGGAAGACAGAATCTGTTATTGGCGTTGCCGATACTTTGAAAGAAAATTCCTGTCAGGTAATCAAAGAGTTGCAGGGGTTAGGTTTGGAGGCCATCATGATGACTGGAGATAATGAGAGGACAGCAAGATCTATAGCTTCACAGCTTGGAATAAAGCGGGTGATGGCAAATGTACTACCCGCAGACAAGGCTGCTGTCATTAAAGAATTCAATCTGAAGGGAAATCAGTATCTATGGTAGGAGATGGCATAAACGATGCACCAGCCCTTACGCAAGCAGATATTGGTATGGCAATTGGAACTGGTACCGATGTTGCAATAGAAGCATCAGATATAACTCTAGTAAGCGGCGATTTAAAAGGAGTTTTGATTGCTATGAGATTAAGCAAGAGTACTATGAAAAACATAAAACAAAATCTGTTTTGGGCATTTGCGTATAATGCAGCGCTTATACCAGTTGGTGCAGGCGTACTTTATCCATTTTATGGAGTACTATTGGATCCCATAGTTGCCGCAGGTGCAATGTCTATCAGTACCGTAACTGTTGTCCTCAACGCTTTGAGATTGAATAGGTTCAGGTAGCCAGCGATTATCTGTGATTTCAATATTATAGTAACCATATGAAGTATGCCGAAAGCAGTGAAAAGGCGCCTTTGACATTTGCTTATGTAGAAAAGTTGCTGCGTACAAAGAATTTTGGAGTCCTGACTACTATAACTCCAGTAGGTAAGCCTCATTCTGTTGGAGTAGTCTATGCAGTATCACCTCCCAGCGAGCCTTTTTGCATCTATCTGATAACCAGAGTAGCACTGAAGAAAGCTAGAAATATTAACAACTACTCAAATGTTTCGTTTGTTGTACCGTTCCCACATTATATCTTTAGAATTGTCCCTCCTGCATGCATTCAGTTTCAGGGAAAAACAGAGTTCATCCAATAGATAATCCAGATGCTGTTAAATCTATAGATTTATCTAGCTTGCTATAGATGCACCTTTAAATCCATCTTTACTAAAGATGACAGACAGTTGTAATGTATTTTGGTTATAATACGGCTATTGCAGACTAATAGCCATATTTGCTTGGATTCTGATCAAACTGACTTTTGCAGTGTGCTGAACACAAATAGACTTTTTGTCCATTTACTTCAGAGATATGTTGTGCTTTCTTTTCGTCAACCATCATGTTACATACAGGATCTTTAAACATATTGTATAGTGATATCAGTCATGATAAACAAAAAGATTGCGATTTAAATTTTAAACCTACGATCTTTTATGTTATTTTGTACTCAAATAGATATGTAGATGCCACAATATGGCAAAAGATCCGGTATGCGGTATGGCTACTTTCCATTTGAATCTGTATATTTTGACACTTCAACTATAATAATTACTCTAATACTGATAGGAAGATTACTTGAATCAAGAACAAAAGAGAAAGCTTCTATGGCTGTAAGAAAACTATTAGACCTTCAACCTAGAATGGCCAAAATCATTGGGGAAGGAGGGGAAGGAGGAGTGGAAGTTGAAGTTCCAATAGAATATGTGAAAGAAGGAGAAGCATTGGTTATAAGGCCTGGTGAAAGAGTGCCAACAGATGGAAGAATAAGTGAAGGCTCTTCCTCCATTGACGAATCTGCAATAACAGGAGAAAGTATACCAGTTGATAAAACCATGGGAGCAGAAGTAATTGGAGGGAGCATAAACAAAAGCGGTCTAATAAAAGTAAAAGCTACCAAAATAGGACAAGATACAGTACTCTCACAGATAATTACACTTGTTGAAGAAGCTCGCACAGGTAGGGCGCCAATGCAGAGGATGACTGACCAAGTTGCAAAATACTTTGTCGCAGGACCGCTAACAGTTGACCCAAGCTATCAGAACAAA
>DATDFS010000323.1:0-7033 GCA_036522495.1 Nitrososphaeraceae archaeon
GATAGTAAGTCTGTATTCTACCCGGGGAGGTATTTCGTTGTATGCTTGTCTTTGCAGTATTTCACTTTCTTCTAATTCCTTTAATCTACGGGCTAGGGTCTTACTGCTAAACCCTTTCAATAATTTTTTGAATTCCTTATATCTTACGGGCTTTGTCGAACAACAGAGAGGTATTAGCATCTCAATAGTTCCTCTTTTGGTTATCAACTTACGAATTTTTGCTGTTTCCTTCATCAATAGGGTTGCATTATATCCTTCAAAACTACAGCCATTCCGATACATCGGTAGTGGGTTTACTGCTTGTCTGCTTGTTTCCGACATATGTCTTGTTGTAAAGTATCCTCGACAATTTAAATAGTTTCTCTAGTAAACAATAAGCTGTGAAACATGATAGCATGAAGGACAATATTAAAAAAGAATACGGAAAAATTTGCGCAGTACCTTCTTGCAGCGTCCCTGTCCAGGTCTAGGGCCGATTTCCATCCATCATCAACTGCCTTCAGCTAATTACATGTCAGATTACAATGATATTATACTATTTAGTGCATAGATTGTCATCTTCTGTACAAATGGTGTCTCGGGTTTCTGTCCCGTTCCCCGAAGCATTATTGCGGTAGAGGGGAAAGGCCAAAAAAACGGAGCTGGCCGAAAAAAGCCCCTTACCATACAGGAGACTTGTTTGTATTTTGTTACCATTCATTATATAACATTCAATATTGATATATTAGACTGTAATTTCATTGACGTACATCTCTTAATTGACCAGAATATTAGTGATGTACAATTATAAGGGCATTGTTCCATCTTCAGAGTAGATTTGACCCGGTGTATTCATTGATCTATGTATCATAAACATAAATGAAAGAATGGCAGCTAGTATCATCCAACCGGAAAGACTCAACGGTAACGTAAGGAATTGAAATGATGATTGACCTGAAATCGAAAGGAGATGAATAAAAACATCTCCTAGCATTCTTATACTCAAAGATGTAATTATTAACCAGATTGGGAGTTTACTAATGTGTATAAACCGCACAGTTCGCCCTAGGATAGGCGGTAACATGAGCGGTAAATACAAGGCTACAGTCAGACCGATAAAACCAATAGCAGTAATGTGTATCCACATGTCATACAGAAAAAATAATTCTGAAAAGAACATCGATATAATTGATAATGTAATTCCTATCAATAGTAATGTAAATGATAGCTTTGAAATAACAACAGTGTATTTATATCTAGCTTTTTTTTCACCCTTACTGAGTTTTAGAATATTGGAATTATCAAAGCCTGCAAAGACATTTAGAGCACAAGTAAAGCAGACAACTCCAGCTAATAAGAAAAAGCGGAACATAGCATCGAGCAGTATATTGTTTTGAATAAATGAGCTGGCAAGACCAAATCCTAATGAGATAGTCAATACCGCAGCAGCCATAATTGATAGTTTTTTCCTTGGCCAAATGAAGCCTATGAATGAGGGGAGTGTTTTATATTCAATACCAAATATCATCATAATTGGAAACATTAACCACAGTTGAACATTATTTGTTATTCCATTATAGTTTAAGACGTTAGAAACGGCCAGACAGGCAAACAATACTATAGATAGTCCAATGAAATAGTCCGCTAATCTTAATAATTTTGGTGGTATTCTTAGTATTAACAATATCATAAAGCAGAAAATACCCACACCAAATATTCTGCAAAAACCGGCAAGTGAGAAACCAATAGTTTCTATCAGTTGAGGTGTACTCGATGTTGATACTATTATAGAGAAAATAACGGATGCGAGTATAAGACCATATGATATATAGACAAGTTTTATAGAGGTACTGAAACATTTCTAAAACGAGGGACTATCAAATATCCGATGCCCATTATTATCAGTGTAATAAAACCCTCAAATTGTAATAATTTGTGCAAGTGAATCGTGTTTGCTAATTCAGCTGGTAATATCACACCGTACATCATCATCATCCAAATTGAACCTATAATGGAACCTATTATGAGCATGATCAGCGCAGTAATAACAAAAGGTTTGCTCGGATTGAAAACGTGCCTATTGTTCAAATGTGAATACGGGCTTTTGTAATCCATTGAGGTAATAAATACATGTATCAAGATGAGGCTCTTATCAAACCGTTTTGTTAGCAGCCTAGACTGGGTATTGGTATGATATTATTTAGAGCATATTTTTTCTATCATTTCTATTCCGGTTCGATATCATCTTCCTTCAGCATTTTTTATTTTTGATATGTTTGAAAAGAAAAAGCAACTTCTTTAATCTTCTTATATAGGTTATGCAACATAGGATAGTATGATGCTTTTCGACGAACACATAATTCGATGCAGTGAATGTGGAAGAGATTTAATAATAAAAGATACTGTAAATAACGATGTGGCATTTCTCAGTCACCTAAAGTTAGATCATGGAATAACTTATTTCCCACAGCGTATGACCATGACAAAGACCAAAAGCAAAATTGATTCTCGACAAGAGCTAGAATATTCCAATACTTGAAATCAAAGATCTAATATTCGTGCTTTATCCTTAATTGAGATGATTTTCGTAAAATTAACTTTAAAAAGATAATCTCTTGATATTTTAAAAGATTGATTTATCCTGTCTGTTCGCTTCAAATTATTATATTTTCATCATTAGTAACTGTATCCGAAAAAAACATATTATCACTTAAACAAAATTGCTCTAAAGTTTCATAAAATACTTCTCCATTGCAGGCATGTATTAGAGTCGAATACGCTACATTATATAAGAGATCCGAGTATAATTGATTGATTTATTTGAAACAAAATAGTTACCCAATGAGAGATTGGCATGTTAACCATATGGAACAGACGCTTGTCCGATTTGTAAGAGGTCTATCTGAGAACGCAAGCCGGTGGGAAGTAAAACTAAATAACAAGTACGGGAAAATAGGCAGGGTTCGCAGTAGAATCGATTATGACATAAAACATGGTGTCACGAATCAAGAGGTACTTACATTTTTGGAACTAATAAGAACCGAATCCATTTACTATGATGTTAGATCTCCTGAAGGTTCTATGAATAGGTTGAATGAGTTGCAATCATGTTATAAAGAAATACCACAATAATATAATAACTGTAATGAGGTTGTTGCTAGGTTAGGTAAATAAACAGTGGAACACAACTAAATCAGATTAGCTAATGGCAAATAATTTTACCAGGACAACAGTCTCTTTTTTCGGATATCAAAAATTATTAGGTAATTCAGAGTACTTTGTTGGATATCTCTGGAATTATACTCGAGCCCATATCTTTCAAAAGCGGATGAATCCTTCGCGAAATTGATTTTCTCAGTTTATTAATGCCGTAACCTGATTTGGGTGATACAAGTACCGGGTCCACTATTTGCAATTCAGTGATCGCCCTTTTAGCATTTTCAAAATCAGCTTTATCTATTTTTGAAAAAACTATTACAATTTTTTCTTTATCTACCTTCAATTCTTCTAACACATTCATACAGCTGTAATATTTTATTTTTATTTCATCTATCGATTCTGATGAGTCAATAAGGAGGATAATAATATCTGCCTGAAGTGATTCTTCCAAGGTGGATTTAAAGGCCTCAATCATGTAAGTAGGAAGTCTTCTAATGAATCCAACTGTATCTATAAGTAAAAGTTTGCGCCCGCCAATTATTAAAGACCTTGTCGTCGTCGAAAGTGTGGTAAATAAATTTTCAGATGTTTCATTACTTTCGAGAGTAAGTGAGTTAAATAAAGTAGTCTTCCCTGAACTTGTGTATCCAACCAGGGAAACTATTGGCATTCGGTCCTCTATGCGCTGATTATGGTAAAGATCACGTTTCCTTTTGGATTCTGCCAACTTTTTTGAAATAAATGTCATCCTCCTCTTTAGGTCCCTAAATTTTACATCCACAATATATTCTCCACTTCCACCTTTACCCGGTCTTTCATTACCTATCAGTAGTTTCGCATTTTCTCTTATCCGAGGTAGCTCGTATTTAATTTCTGCCAGCTGAATCTGTAATTTTGCTTCTGAAGTAGTAGATCTACTATAAAACAAATCCAGGATAAGCCTTTCCCTGTCTACCACCTTCACACCTGTTGCCTTTTCTAAATTATAGATCTGTTTAGCTGTCATATGCTCATCAACAATAATCTGTTCATACTTAGTCTGCTTAAGAAATTCCTTGATCTCATCGACTTTGCCTGATCCCAATCCATATCGCGGATGCTGCAGATTTTTTTGCGTAAAGCACTTCACAATATTAAGGTTGCCTAATGATGCCACCAAGCCTTTTCCTTCCTGTACACTGAAATCGTCAGGATAAGTTACCAATATGACATTTTGTTTAATTTTCAGAATGCTTCAGGTCCAGACCAGTCCATAAAATCATCAGGTAAGTAATCGTTTGTATGTCCTCTGGAACACTTGAGAGAAGATATTGAATTAGTTTTTAATTTGGACCCTTTTTTGGTATCCTCTGGTATATAAACACCAGGAAAAACCTCACCACAATTCTTACATTTTAACATCAACATTGGCATTTATATTAAACTAACATGTATGTACCTTGGATACTATTAATATCTACCTACGACATGAAGACTAAGAATTAAACGTTCCAACTTCTAGTACTCATAGAGCCTTAACATTTACTATAAATTTATTGAATTAGGTACAAAATATACTCAATTCATCTATTTTTTCGCTGATGCTTGAGTGTCAGTCATATCTCTACCATGTTAAGCTGCACATTTTACCAACCTTCGAGATGCTTCAATTTGTCTTATTTCTAAATCCTTACATACCACTTTATCACTGTAGACAGGCGTATGTTTGTAGTTTGATTATCTCAACCGATACAAGAATGTTTTGATATGTTTCGTTCCAGCATGAATAATTTTTCCATAATTGGGGAATTGTAAAGGATTATCAGAAGCTAATGTTACTGCAGTTTGGTCATAATGCCACATAGTTATATCTCTATAAACACAAAGGATGATATAGCATGAAGTGTATTAACTAATTGTTTGTAATTGAAATTTAAGAGTGTACAGATTTGAAGGTATTGATGATTTCAACAGAATATCCACCAATGCATGGTGGAGTTGGACGCTACTGCAAGAAGCTAGTCGATTCATTAAGAACCGAAGGCATGAAGGTGTTTGTAGTATGCAATGAAGCTGGAAATGGCGATTACAATGGTATTTCACCGAATAATCAAAATAATTCCAAAGTTCTCTTAAAAATTGTTAAAGAGGTTAAACCAGACGTTGTTCATGTTCAATATGAGCATGGACTATATGGAATACATTTAGATCCAATAAATCCTAGAAATACACGCACAAACATAGAATCATTTTACAAAGAGTGCACAGTTCCGATAGTCACCACTTTTCATTCGGCTTACACCTTTACTCAATGGATGAAATTAGTAGTCCCATTAAATAATAGAATATTTGGGCGTTTTGGGACTTTTCTTAGGATGGGATACGACTATTGGACACATCTACTAAATTATAAATCATTTAATTCCTTAAACAAGCAAAAAATCGGTTCCAATAAAGCTGGAATTGTGTTTTCCAAGTATCTAGCGAACATTATTCCCGGTAGCACTCTGATATACCATGGGGCACAACCTAGCATTTCACCTCCTATGGATAGAAAGGAGGCAAGGAAAAAGTTCTCACTTCCTGAAAAAGCAAACATTGCCTTAGCTATAGGATTCATGACTGCAACCAAGGGATGGGATATAATTGAAAAAATGAAAATGCCTGAGGACTGGAAGGTTGTTATAAACACCTCACAAAACCATTACGGAAGGGAGAAACTAAAGGGCAGATTTGAAAATGAAGGGATCATAAACTTGAACAGGGGTTTTCTAAGTGATGAAGATCTGTCGTTACTCTTCTATTGTGTCGATGCTCTTATTCTCCCTTACAAAGTTACATCTGGTTCAGGTGTCATGTATGATGGATTAGCTCATGGACTTCCGTTTATTTCAAGTAAATTAGAATTTTTTAAAGAATTCTCCGATAAGAAGTTGGGAATCATGGCTAATCGTAATCCGGCTGAGTTCTCAAATTCGCTTATAAAACTCAAAAAGAATTACAAGCAATACAAAGATGCCGTTGTAGATCTTAGGAAACATTTACTCTGGAAAGAAGTAGCCAAGAAACATTTCCTACTCTATGACTCAATCGTCGATTACGCTAGTTCTCCTCTTATAGAAAAAATTAGAGGATAAGTTTAACTTTTTTTGGAGAATGTTATAAAATAATAGAACTTGGCAAAAATCACATCAATACATAATATTTCGACGAGAGTTACCAAAGACGAGTCTTAATATCTAGATTATCTTATTGTTCAGCAGTGCATTCTTATATGTGAGAGAATACATTAAGAAGTGGACGGACAGGGAATTGAGTAGTAATATTTTTTCGGAAACTGAGATTGACTTTAGAGAGCGATACAGTAGTTACCTAAGGACTATGAAACAACGAATTTACGATACATATCTAGGATTCAACGAATTGGACGACGAACGAAAAATGGTTAACCAGCAAGTTGTAAGGACGCCCGGACGTAGAGGCGAGGTTATTAAGAATGAAGAGATTGATAAAGAATTTTCTAGGCGATATGTTGAGTATAAAAAAAGTAATGAAATATTCTGATTGAATTCTGGACTTTATGAGATCACTTAAGTCCTAGACCAATTATATGAACTGTTTTATCTAAAATTCAGTACAACCATTAAACAATCAAGAGATTTTCTTGATTTATAGAATAAATCTAAAAAAAAACGGGCAACAAATTAAGCCCAAATTAGGAGTTTTACTTTTAAAGATTAACCTTCTACTTAAGACTAATACTTTCGTTCGTGTTATGGATTTTTTTACACAATTTGTGCTTTTGCGAAGCGATCTCCCACACTGGTAATTCTTATGTTCGTTTTTTGTCCACTTTTTGCACCTTCAACAAATATTACAAAACCTTGGATCCTAGCAATTCCGTCGCCTCTCCTAC
>DATDFS010000324.1:0-2540 GCA_036522495.1 Nitrososphaeraceae archaeon
AAATTTGTCAGATAAATCATTGATGCTGATAATCTAAAATTGCTTTTCTTCCTTTAGATTTATGACGAAACCCGTCATGCCTGCCTTTATATGAGGTGAGTTGTGGAAAATTTTAATATAGTATATGACTAAACAAAAATACAAATAATGTATATAGGCAGGTAGAGCATATAGCTCTAGTTGTAACTAAATGAACTCTATTCACAACTAAGATATTCATCTGATTCCTAAGAAATGCGATGTATAAATACAGTACAAAGTTAACTATATTGGGATTAACTACGGCAGCCGTGTTACTTGCAAGTGTAATTGCAGTAAGCATGTCTGCAAAGTCTTCTGCGCAGATTCTTCCCAGTCAAATTCAAAGTCAAAATGGTCAAATAACTGTTAACGGAGCAGGTTCAACGTTTATCTTTCCATTAATGGATACATGGCGAGTTGAATATCAAAAAGTTAAGCCCGGTGTAAATATCAACTACCAATCAATTGGAAGTGGTGGAGGCGTCAAACAGTTTACGGCTAAAACTGTGGATTTCGGTGCTTCTGATGCTCCTCTTTCAATACAAGAGCAGCAAAATGCTCCAGGGGCTGTACATATTCCAGTTACGATAGGTTCCGTTGTAGCTGCATATAATATCCCAAGTGTTCCCAATAAAGGATTAAAACTTACAGGCCCAGTCCTTGCAGATATATTCTTAGGTAAAATTAAAAAATGGAATGCTCCAGAAATCCAATCGATAAATCCTGGTGTATCTCTACCTTCTAATGATATTGTAGTTGTTCATAGATCGGACGGATCGGGAACAACGTATGTTTGGACTGATTATTTATCCAAAGTGAGTCCACAATGGAGCCAACAAGTTGGAAAAGCAAAGTCTGTACCATGGCCAACTGGAATAGGGGCACCAGGTAATGAAGGTGTTGCAAATGCAATAAAAGGTACACAGAATACAATTGGATACGTTGAATTAGCATATGCATTGACTACTAAAATGCCATATGCTTTCATACAAAATAAAGCAGGTAAATTCATAGAACCATCATTAGATTCGACCAAGGCAGCAGTTAGTGCTTCAGCACCCCAACTTCCTAAAGGAGATGGTTCATGGGCATCTGTGTCGATGGTAGATGCACCTGGTGATGCTTCATATCCAATTGCAAGCTTCGTATATGTATTGTTATATAAGGAATTTAGTACTAATTCTGGCATAGATCAAACAAAAGCAAAAGCAATTACGGATTTCATTTCATGGGCCATTACAGATGGACAAAAATTAGCTCCAAATCTAGGATATGTTCCATTGCCAGACCAAGTTCTTAAACTTGACCAAGACACAATCAAATCGCTGACATTCCATGGGACACCGATAGGTTGAAGCTGTTGGAGAGACAACTCCAACAGCAAAATTGACTAAGCAGGTTCTATTGTAATCAGCCGGTGTTCTAGCTTAACCTTGTAATTTTTTATTTATATAAAACATTATACTCTATGTATAATGACATGCAATGATAATCGGTCTTATCTTTATCTCTATCATTTGGTGTTTGTAGCATTAAGCTGGGGAGTGAACTACTAAAAAGGCTGGCTGGCTATAATGGATTGGTGGAGCTTTCGGAGTCTAAAGATAAACTTGGATAAGAAAGCAGATTATGTATGAACAAGCTATCGCCAGATGTAATAAAGCTCAATTGTGATGAGGACGTGAAGGCAACTCTAGGAGTTTGTCATACTTTTGATCAATTTTTCTTTTTGCATACTGCAGGGATTGCATATGACAGTAATTGACTCACCATAATGCTATACGAGAGCAAATTATTGACACTTGCATTTCTTGCCACAGTTGCAGCGTCAATGATTTTGTAAGTGGTACTGGAATTAAAATTGCATTAGCACAAGTAAATCCAATGGTCACTGCTAAAGATCAAGGAGGCGGGAACACAACTTCAACGTCAATGTCAAATATGGCAATGTCTACATCAGGTGGCATGGCAAACAAAACCACAGTTGCAAGAGATTCACAAACAATTTTACTTGAAGGCAAAATCATTCCAGGAAAGGGTTTCATACATCTGTATGATTCAACACCATATATGATGAATGCAGGATATGTAGCGTTACATAATCCATGCGGTGAGAGTTCAAAACCTATAGTGAACACACTTATAGGACAAGCTCCAAACTCAGATTGTAAGGCCAGATCTTATAAAGGAATTGTCACAGCCTGGCAATATGTGCTTATGCCACGTAGATATTAGTTCAGATCCTGCGAAAAAAGTTTATCAAACAGATAGCAATACAGAATCCCACTAATCAAACTATAACTTTCCCACCAAGTAGTACAGTAGTAATAGGTGTCAACGAAATCCAGCCTGGCGTTCCTGGTGGCTAAAGAAGAGAAAAGACAAGCACAGATTATCTAGAAAGAAATGACAGGATAAGGAACAAAGTCTGCAACTTATTTATCCTCGAAAATACACAATCCATTGGGTGACCAAATTTATTATTTTTACGTTACAGATCCTTTCTATTTCAATAGTAT
>DATDFS010000325.1:0-9351 GCA_036522495.1 Nitrososphaeraceae archaeon
TCTTTATAAAAGAAAAAATCATAAAAGAAATTTTCAAAAGAAAAAAGAGGACATCAGCTCAAAACCAAAGGATCTTTGGCAAACATGGCTATGGCCTGTATGTCATGTTGTTCCAGTGCTACAGGGCCTATTGCTATTATCGCAAACACCAGCTTGAGCAATACCACTATGACGATGATCACTACAACCACGACTATCAGTGTCCAGAGAAGTCCTAGTACCATACACTAAGCCTCACTGTATGCTTAAAAAAGCCTTTGATAATTTTTTATTTGATAAATCGACCTTAAATTCTTTAGTATTATGCTTGGTAGTATGCTGATAGGAGGATACTTCTATGTGATAAATGATTTCACCTCTTTCCCCATCATAAGAATACTTGTATCTGACAAGTAACATACTTGCAACGCGATAGATATGAGATCTTGATGAATTACCGCTACAGTGGAGACAAAGGAAGAACCTTGAAGAAGTTGATAATTGATATTGCATAATGACGATTATTATGGGTAATGTTGTCTATAGATCATCGTCATCATCTCAATCCCAAGGAACATTGCCGCAGCATGTCTGGGAAGGCTTTCGGCAGCAAGGAGGAATTAAGCTCGCATCAGAGAAGAATAAAACATCAGAAGGAGCCACTCACTGCTCGCCTGTTCAGATATTTTACGCAGTAAATGCTAATCTGCTTTCATATCACGTTTGAGTTTGGCAGACTCTCTTACGCTATTCAGTTGAATGTCATCACTTCTTGTTACCACTCTGGAAAATGTTGGCTTGGCTTCCTTTCCCAAACTTATGGCTTGTTTGCCTCGCCTCAGAAAGGATAGTGTTAATCCATTATCGGTCAGCATCTGAGCAAATTCCTTTGCAGTAGTTAATTTGTCAAATAATCCCGTTTCGTCATCAGGAGTCCTAAACAATTTTGGCTGCACAAGATCAACATTAATTTTATTATTATCTTTCTCAACGTCGATTCGTACTGCAGTTTCATTGTCAACGTCAACCTTGATTGTTCCACCTGCTGCAGTTTTCAAAGATTTAGTAAGCAAATCTGCTACTACGTCATCAGCACTAATATGCAGATGTTTTTTTCCTAACATGTATTCCTCTCCGCTCCCTCTCTTTTTTTCTCCCTAAATTTGATTGCTGTCATCTTATTTATGTGCTCTTGTTTGGTGTTATTACTCTTCCGTTAAGATTCAAATTCCCGCTACCGTTGTTCCGGCCATCATGGCTGGTATCCTGACTCATCTTATCTTCTAAGGGTTTATACGCATTTAATATCTTGGTCATCAAGGCGATGTAAAATCATTTCTAGGATGCAGGATGCAGTGCAGAGAGATTATTATTGTCCTAACGGGAATACTTACATATATCAATTTTTCTATCCACAATATCTATCTTTGTATTGTGCTAGCTAGCCAAGAAATATTCTCTAAATGATAAAAAATGAACAAGTTAAGAATTAATTAACATTACAAAGTCTCCCACTGATGATGGGAGAGCAATTTAGAATAATCACGTCGTCTGCCCCACTTTATAGCTTTGCCATTTTAAGTCTGATTACAGTATTAGCTTTGTTACTATTTTGTGCAAGCAACGATGATGGTAGCAACGAACAATTTTTACAAAATGAAATAGCAAAAGGTGTGACGGCGACCGCCGCCACTTCTTCTAGTCCTGATATTACCGGCAGCAGTCCCCTTAACAACACAGGTCAAGTAGCAAGTCAAAGCGCTGAATCTTTGGTTAGATCTATCATGGACCCGGCCTCTTTAATCACAACTGTCATGAACGAGACTGGTGGAGATAAAACAAATTCATCAGCTACAGGGACCGGACATTTAGGAGGTTCGACAAACGCAAGTAATACTGTGACAAATCTATCTAATGGCGGTAACGGGAGCGCACTAGCAACGGGTAACAAATTGCAAAAAACCATTGTAAGAAATATTGACACCTTACTATTAGCGCATCAAATAATTCCACCCAAGGATTTTATACCTCTATATGATACTTCCCCTTACCAGATACTTAATGGACATGTGGCTGCAAAGCTTCCGTGTGACACAAATTATACACCTTCATTACAAATACTTGTAGGACATTTACCAGATCTTAAACCGGTTCAGTTGCGACTCGTTAAGGAATTCTCGACACGGGGAAACATATGTCTATATCACGTGGATCTTGGATCGACAACAATAATGTCATCATCATTAACAACGGCAACACAAAATAATAACAGCAGAGCGACGGGAGGAGGATTACAGGCAAACAAAACAACAGGAACAACAACAACGATAAATACGGACTTGGTACTCAGTAATCCAACTTCCGATATGGTAGTCCTTCCAAACACAAGTACGGTGCTGATAGGTGTGAACGAAATCTTGCCAATAGATTCAACGACGGCTCCGTCAAAGCTTATGTCCACTTCATCTATTAATGATAACAACACTAGTCCAAATCAGAGCCAGGAAAGAGATGGACAAATCAGCAGTATAATAAATAGTATGACTGCTGGTATCAACAAGCCAGTCACAAAATAGCGAAATATCATTTTTATCTGCTGTCTTGATTAAGAGTGTATAGATCATTGAAAACCAGACAGTGTACAGAATCTTGTATATATGTTATAATAATGATTAGACGAAATTTGGACTGTTAAATTCTAGGAACACCTTCAAGTTTGTCCTCTTTAGATTTGCCTAAGAACATATAATATATTAAACACATACTGCTTGTTTTGTAATGACAATCGTGTCACTATTGTAATATACAACGTGGATTGATCTGTAAGTCTGTTTATTCTCCTGGACTAAAACATATAGTTAAGTTAAATAATCTGGTTGTCAATAATATAAGGCAGGTTTGAGCAGCATACTCAATGATAATAATTTGGCGCTCAATCGATGGGAGATCCAAATATTAAAATGCATAAGCAAGAACGCGATGACGGAAAAGAAAGTAGCCAGGCAGGTCTCGCTTAATGGTTCTGTCGTTTCCGAATTGATCACCAATCTAATGCTACTGGGCCTTGTTCAAAGGATTAGAAAGCGAAGAATGCACTTTTCTTCTCGAGAGTACTTTATTGCAACAATGGAAGGTCTTGAAGCATTAGAAGCAGCAAGACGCCGCGGTAACAGCAGTATATTTTGGAGTCAATTTACATCAATGATGAAGGACAATGGTGAAAGAATTCTGCTTGAATTTTCTGAAAAATCATTAGCCTTTAGATTAACATTGGGTGCCGCAAAGTCTACTTATAGATTAGCAAAATTTATTTTAAAGTAATCAGCGTGCCAAAAGGCGGATGATAGGCTGCCTTCGTAACAAAAAGGTTAACCGTTATTTTCTAAATTTCTGCCGGCAGTTATCATTATTTTAGGGCAGTTACTAGGTGGAGAATCAACTGTTACTTACTATTTTACTTTTTTTTACTAATGAAGGCGAAACTATTCCGTGTAAAATGTTATAAATGGATGAGGTATACGTCAAACGCAGTCTAAATGGATAATGGAGAACTGGGAGTATATGAGATTAACAAGCCTGCGCTTCCTACTATTGAGGAATTCGCCTCGGATGTTATAGACGGTTTAAGCTGTCAGAAAAAAAATCTTAAATCAAAATATTTTTATGATAAACGGGGGTCATCTCTTTTCGAACAAATATGTCTTCAGCCAGAATATTACATTACACGTACAGAGGCAGATATACTAAGAGAAAAGTCAGCTGATATTGCCAATATATGTCCTAGTGATATCAGTATGATAGAGCTGGGAAGCGGAAGCTCCTGTAAAACTAGAATTCTCTTTGAGTACATCCTAAGAAAACAGAATTTTCTCTACTATTTTCCGATAGATGTATCCCACAGCATATTACTCGAGTCAGTACAAAAGCTGTCATCAGATTTTTCAAACCTTCATGCACTAGGGATTTCTTCGGATTATGCCGATGGTATAGATAAAGCAGCAGAACTCATAGCGACACAATATCACGTACCGTGCAGAAAACTAATACTTTTTTTAGGCTCAAGTATAGGAAATTTCGAACTCACTATGGCAAGGTCTTTTCTTAACATGATAAGAGACAGAATGGAAAAGGAGGATCTTCTACTGGTAGGATTTGACATGCAGAAAGAACATTCAATATTGAACGCCGCTTACAATGATAAGGCTGGTATGACCGCAAAGTTCAATCTAAATCTGTTGATAAGAATTAACAGAGAGTTAGGAGGTGAATTTGACATCGGAAAGTTTTCTCATCATGCCTTTTACAACCACGATAAGGGAAGGATAGAGATGCATTTGGTGTCAAAAGCAGATCAGCAAGTTCGTATCGAACTGATCGACAAGTCGTTTGGATTCAAAAAAGGCGAATCTATTCATACAGAAAATTCGTATAAATATTCACTTAAGCAGATACAAACTTTGGCCGACAAAAGTGGATTTGAATTAAAGATGAATTTCCACGATCAAAAGGGGTGGTTTGATTTGGCGCTTTTGTCCCCTATTTAAATAAATCAAGAATATTGAATTGTTTTACTTTCTTAGAAATCGCTCACGCAGCGGAATCCTGAAAAGAGAATTCTTTCATGCGGTTTGAAGTAGTTTCTATAACTGTTCCTCACTTGATTACGTGGCGTGGCGAAACTACCGCCCCTAAGTACCTTTTGGTTTATTGCCCATTTGTTTGTATACTCGGAGAGCTTGGATCTAAAGCCAGGATATAGGTTATATTCTGATGACGTCCATTCCCAAACGTCACCTATCATCTGGTGGCAGCCATAATAGCTCTTGCCAGCAGGGTACGAACCTATCTTTGAAGGCCCCCACAATGATGATTCTAATAGGTTAGAATGACTTGAGCTGGGCTTAGTACTATCACCCCATGGAAAGAGAGTCTTCATCTTTAGATCTTCATTCCAGCTTGCAGCCTTCTCCCATTCAGCTTCAGTTGGAAGTCTTTTGCCAGACCATTTTGCATATGCGTCAGCTTCATAATAACTTACATTCGTTACAGGCTCATCAAGATCGATTTCTCTAAACCCGCGGAAGTCTTTTTTCATCCATACATCTCCCTTACGCTCCCAATAAAGAGGAGCTCTCCATTCTTCCTCATTTACGAGGTCCCAGCCATCTGCCAACCAGTAGTTAAAATCATCATATCCGCCATCCTCGATGAACTTTATAAATTCCCCGTTGCTTACCGGTGCGATATCTATTTTGAAGGGCTGTAGGTAGACCTTGTGCTCTGGAAGTTCATTATCATAGCAAAAAAGATCGTTGCCACCGTTAAATCCCAGCTCGTATATTCCTTCAGGAACCTCTACCATTCCAGTTGGTTTTTCTACTACTCCTGTTGTCTGCTGGGGGTTGACGATGGGAGTGGCAGGATTGTAATTATCTTCCGGATCAGGAAAACGTTGAAAATAGTGCTGAAAGTCGTAGATCATAAGTTCCTGATGTTGCATTTCATGCTGATTAGCTAGCAGAATATCGTATTTGAGTTCATCCGATATTCCGCCGGAAGAATCTCTTAGTCTTTTTAAAAATGAAATAACCTTTTCTTCAGTAAATGATCTGTACTTTAGAGTCTCGTCTACAGTTGGTCGGGGAAATTTACCTCTTTCGGATTTAGGTAGTATCTTCCCGAATTGTTGATAGTATGAGTTGAGATATTCCAAGTTGACATTTTCGTCGGAGCGGATCTCTTCTCCGTGTTTCTGCAGCATCTTTTGGAAGAACCAAGTCACATGGGCAAGGTGCCAATTTGGTGGACTACCGAAAACATTTGATTGAACGACCGCATCCTCAATTTTCAGTGGTCTGAAGAGAGTGAGTGTATTTTTTCTAACTTCTATGAAGTCAGCAAGTAAATCCTCAATCTTGCCGCTGAGTATTTGAGCCATCCTTCAAAGATAGGACCTCTTGAAACTTATAAATCAATAGTTGTGTTCCTTGGTCTGCATAGATAATAATAATCCTTACTTTCACATCATGTCCTTGTTGTATAGTGATCGGGTTCAGCTGACATTTTGACTGATCATTGACTAATTGATCCTTCTCTGCATCTGTCCAAAAACATCACAGTCGATGGTTACACCTGTTTTTAGCAAATCTGATTTTTAATTTCTAAATTCTGTACTACAAAAACACATCAAATGAACTCAATTTGCATACACGTGCAAAGGTCACAAAGAACGAAAGCGAGCATATAAGATAGTATCGCAGTCCAAGGACTTCAGCTCGATCTGCTTTGATTGGTAATAGGAGACTGAGTAGATAAAATTCCAGAATCAACTACCGATCTCGTGGCTGACAGCAACCTCTCGACATCAGCTTCCTCATGAGCTGCGGAAAACGCACCCATCTTTAATGGCATAAAGAATATCCCGTGTTTGGCTACCAATGCCAGATGATACATCCTTAGAAGTTCTTTATTTGACATCGCAACGTCGGTGGCATTGCCAATGTGATTGATATCGGTGCCATCGAGAAAATGTATGAGGTAAAGCGAGCCAGTACCTGTTACCTGAACATTTATCTTGGCTTCAGAGAATATTTTTGTTAATCCATTTCTGGCATTCTTTCCGAGTCTATTGATTTTCGTATAAATTCTGCTATTGTTTTCTTTTAGGTACTTGAGAGTGGCAAGTCCTGCAGTCATAGTCATGGGATTGGCCGAAAAGGTTCCACCACCTATTGCACACCGTGATTGCTTCTCTCTTCTCAGAACTGGGTCAGCAAGAGACATTATTTCTCTATTCCCACAAACAGCTCCGATTGGCATCCCTCCACCTACAATTTTTCCTATTGTAAACAGATCTGGTTTAAGTTTGTATAAACCTGTTGCCCCATGAATTGACAGCCTGAATCCAGTTACAATCTCATCTAATATGAATAAGCTGCCATTTTTATTTGCGAATTCTTGCAGCCCTTCCAAATAACTATCTGTGGCTGTAATACATCCAGCGCTGCCAAGAAAGGGTTCGACGATAATACATGCCAAATCGTCTCTAACAGATTCTAGAACCTTAAGAGATCTATCTAAATCATTGAATGTTATTGATTCTACAAATTGGGATTCATCGTCTACTATGCCAGGTCCTTCTTGGAGCTCGAAGGGATAATTTACAGTCTGCATTAATGTTGTGTTAAATCCATGCCATCCGCCAATAACTTTGGCAATCACCCTTCGACCAGTTTTTGCTCTAGCTAAGCGTACAGCATACATGGTAGCCTCTGCACCTGTATTGGAAAAGCGTATCTTTTCTGCGTTAGGCATAAGCTTTTGAATTGCTTCTCCCAGTTCGATACTTACGTCGTTGACTGTACCATACAAGATTCCATTCTTAATTTGCTCAGATAGATGTTTGACAACTGGTTTTGGAGAATGACCAAGAATCAGCGCCCAATGACCCATCCAATAATCGATATATTTGTTGCCATCGACATCAAAGACATACTTCCCTTTTGCAGCATTTGTAACGAATGGGTAAGGCTCAAAAAAGCGAATATTGTGATTAACTCCACCGGGAAATGTATTCATAGCTCTCGAGTACCACAGTTTGGATTTGCGAGTCTTGTTTTCATAAACCCTCTGATAGTCGATGTTTGCCATCTGTGAAAAGAATCTAAATTCTGAATCTTTTATTTGTTTGTACCGTGTAGAAGATAATAGATAAGGATAACCAAAGGCTTTATTAGAAACCTAATCCTATATTAACTCGTAAACAAGTAATAACTTATTTGTAGGGAGCAATTGACGAGCATCCATGCTCAAAGTCTGTTAAGCGAAGGTTTATATTGTAATTCTGTAACTAGATATCTAGAACGTAACAATCAAGGCGGCGTTGGTGATGATGTCGTGGTCTTGGTGCCATTTTGTGATTCACTGACCTCCAGTTGCGCTCATAATATGGAGATTCGATTAAGTAGTAATTGAATCTGACGTTGGTCATATGTATATATGCACACACCCGCACAATATAACGATACAATTGTCCGGCCGTACTCTTATACTAATATTACAGAAAAAGGATTGACTCCGGTTGATCCTGCCGGACCCGACTGCTATCAGAGTGGGACTAAGCCATGCGAGTCAACGTAGCAATACGTGGCATACGGCTCAGTAACACGTAGTCAACATGCCCAGGGGACGAGGATAACCTCGGGAAACTGAGGATAAACCTCGATAGGCCATGATTTCTGGAATGATTCTTGGCTCAAACCTATATGGCCCCTGGATTGGACTGCGGCCGATCAGGCTGTTGGTGAGGTAATGGCCCACCAAACCTATTACCGGTACGGGCTCTGAGAGGAGAAGCCCGGAGATGGGCACTGAGACAAGGGCCCAGGCCCTATGGGGCGCAGCAGGCGCGAAACCTCTGCAATAGGCGAAAGCTTGACAGGGTTACTCTGAGTGATTTCCGCTAAGGGAATCTTTTGGCACCTCTAAAAATGGTGCAGAATAAGGGGTGGGCAAGTCTGGTGTCAGCCGCCGCGGTAATACCAGCACCCCGAGTGGTCGGGACGATTATTGGGCCTAAAGCATCCGTAGCCGGTCCTGCAAGTCTTCCGTTAAATCCAGCTGCTCAACAGATGGGCTGCGGGAGATACTACAGGGCTAGGAGGCGGGAGAGGCAAGCGGTACTTTATGGGTAGGGGTAAAATCCGCTGATCCATAGAAGACCACCAGTGGCGAAGGCGGCTTGCCAGAACGCGCTCGACGGTGAGGGATGAAAGCTGGGGGAGCAAACCGGATTAGATACCCGGGTAGTCCCAGCTGTAAACGATGCAGACTCGGTGATGGGTTGGCCTCGCGCCTGCCCAGTGCCGCAGGGAAGCCGTTAAGTCTGCCGCCTGGGGAGTACGGTCGCAAGACTGAAACTTAAAGGAATTGGCGGGGGAGCACCACAAGGGGTGAAGCCTGCGGTTCAATTGGAGTCAACGCCGGGAATCTTACCGGGGGAGACAGCAGAGTGAAGGTCAAGCTGAAGACTTTACCAGACAAGCTGAGAGGAGGTGCATGGCCGTCGCCAGCTCGTGCCGTGAGGTGTCCTGTTAAGTCAGGTAACGAGCGAGATCCCTGCCTCTAGTTGCTACTATTACTCTCAGGAGTAGTGGGGCTAATTAGAGGGACCGCCGCCGCTGAGGCGGAGGAAGGAGGGGGCTACGGCAGGTCAGTATGCCCCGAAACCCTCGGGCCACACGCGGGCTGCAATGGTAAGGACAATGGGCTCCGATTCCGAAAGGAGGAGGCAATCCCTAAACCTTACCTCAGTTATGATTGAGGGCTGAAACTCGCCCTCATGAATATGGAATCCCTAGTAATCGCGTGTCA
>DATDFS010000326.1:0-5272 GCA_036522495.1 Nitrososphaeraceae archaeon
TATAATTTGTGAATTTGACAATGCTGTTAACAAAATTAGAAGGAATCCTTGCTAATAGGGATTATCATTATTTGTCCAATTCTTCTGCAGTAGACCGCTGTTCTTTTAACTATTTTCTATATTTCACCAATGTTTAAGTGGCGAGAATTTGGAGTGTACTAGGCGTCTAGGCAAAGAAGATTTGCTCATTTGGGATAAGCTAAAGAGTATCTAACCACTTTATTAATGACTCATACTAAAATAAATTGGAATAAAGTGTATTACCCTGTTGACGCGGAGTCTGAATATGGAACTAAAATCAAAGACAAAAAAATAGCTACTGATGTATGCAAGGCTTTAGGAATATGGGATACCATTGGAAAGAAGTGGTCGTTACTGATTCTGCGATATCTAAGTGCTAAAGACAATATGCATTTTAATGAAATAAAACGGCTTCTGGGAATAAGTAGCAACGTGCTGGCAAAAAAACTTAAACAGTTAGAGCAAGAAGGCCTTGTTACGAGAAGAGCTGTTTATGAGAACAGCCCATTAAGAGTAGAATACAAGATTACACCTTTAGCAAAGGAATTAGATGCCATTTTCATAGGCTTAGAGAAATGGGTAGATAAATGGGAGTCACGGAACAAACTCGATTAGTTACAAATCCATTATGTCGAGATGTATTAGTAGTTATTGCTATAAAATTGCATTTTAATCAAGCAAATGAAGACCGAAAAGAAGATTGCATACGTAGCCACTCCTTTGCTTTCCGAATCTCCTCCATTGTTAACTCATGGCCGCTCTCTTGCCAACTGAGTGAAATATTGGCACCAGCTATTTTGAATAAGCCAAAAAGCCTCTCTGCCTCTTGCCTTGAAACTATTGGATCATAAAGTCCAGAAGACATGAAGATATGCTTGCCATTAAGATCTGGCAATTTTTCTGGCACAAGTGGAACCATAGCACGAAAAAGGATCGCAGAAGATAGTATTTCTGGACGAAGCAATAGCATACTGGCTGCTATGTTTGCACCATTAGAATATCCTACAGCTATTATATGTTGCAAATCAAAATTATAAGTTTTTGATGCGTCAATTACAAAGTCTGCTAGCTCATTTGTACGGAATTTCAAATCTTCCAAATCAAAAACTTCTTCTGCTAGTCTGCGAAAGAATCTTGGTGAAATGCCGTTTTCTAATACTTTCCCTCTAGGACTAAGTATTGCTGCATTCTTATCTAACTCGTAGGCCAATGGAATTAGGTCTTGTTCATTTCCTCCAGTACCGTGAAGTAAAAGAAAAGTTGTAAATGCTTTTCCTCCTGTTGCTAGTTGTCTTGCTCTCTCGTCGCTCTGTATATCTTTTGGCGGTATAAAGCGGTGTATGAAACTAAGATGGCTTTTTGTCTTGATCATTTTTACCAGCCACCTTAACGAAATTGCTGCTGTTCTTTGTTCAAGACTAATTGTCTTTTCTCCTTTATAGGGAAACGCACTGGCGGTAGAACTCTCTCAAGATCCTTACGCATGGGCTCGAGCCATTTGGGTAATGTCAAATGTGTTCCAAGTTCTTCTACTTTTTCGTCAACTGTAAATCCAGGAGGATTGGTAGCAATTTCAAAAAGTACTCCGCCAGGTTCGTGAAAGTACACAGAATGAAAGTAGAGTCGGTCAATTACGGGAGTTGCATTTATCCCAGCTTTTACTATATTCTTGCGCAACACTATTTGTTGTTCATCAGAAGGCGTGCGCCAAGCTACATGGTGTACTGACCCAATACCTATAGCGGCCTGCCATGTATGAGGAAGACAAATAACATCAACAATATTGGCACCTCTTACATTTCCTTCTTCTTCTTTTTGCTGAGGAGAAGAAGACGATGATGTAGTGGGAATTTCATATCGGAAGCGACTTCCATCTTGACTGGTAGGGACAAACCCAAGCTCATCTGTCAAAACAGAGGCAGTACGTTCATAGCCTTCTTCTGATAAAGTCACAGAATAAAAACCTCTTATTGCATGTTCAATAGGAATTGGACCTTCTTTCCATACATTAGCAGTTCTCTCTTCGGCAGACTTGTGAGCTACAAGTTCTAGTTCTAGCCCATCTGGATCATGAAACGTTATTACTTGTTCATTCTGAAATCGTTCATACGGACCACGAAACTCGGTCTTTTTATCCTTAAACCTATCAATCCAGTAGTTTATAGAATTCTCGGGTATGAGAAACGATACTGCAGATACCTCACCTGTTCCTCTATGCCCTTTAGGTATGTTTGGCCAGTGAAAAAAAGTAAGAATAGTACCTGGACGTCCTAACATGTCACCATAATAAAGATGATAGGAACTAGGGTCGTCTTGATTCACTGTAAGTTTCACAAGCCGAAGACCAAGTATACCAGTATAGAAGTCGATATTTTTTTGAGGATCACTAGTTATAGCTGTAACATGGTGTATACCTAAAACATCTATTTGATTATGATTCTTCTCCTTTACATTAATTTTGGTGATATCTTGTGTCTGTTCCAATATTATTTTATTCTCCTCCAAACTATATTTTGCTTATACGTCAGTAAGGATTTCGACATATATTCAAGATACACCAATTTTGCTATATATGCATCGTAGTTATCTCAAACTAACTAGATTTTAGTTTGTATAGTTAGTTATTCTGAACTTATTACCATAGTTAAATAATATTTTGATGAATTAGTATATGCTTACAACATAATGGTCGCTAATCAGAGGAACATTTTGGTAACAGGTGCAACAGGTCAGCAGGGTGGTTCACTAGCTAGATTATTACTGCAAAAAAAACATAAAGTACATGCCCTTACTCGAAATACTCAATCAACTGCAGCTCAAGACCTCAGAAATAGAGGAGCTAAAATATTAAAAGGAGACCTTGATGATTCTGATTCACTAAAGCGTGCAGTAAAAGATGTACAATCTATATTTCTAATGGGAACGCCATTTGAGGATGGAACTGAAGGTGAAATTCGCAGAGGAAAACTCATGGCTGACATAGCTAAAGAGAACAATATTGACCACATAGTCTATAGTTCAGTTGCAAATGCTGATAAAAATACAGGTATTCCTCATTTTGAAAGTAAGTATAAAGTCGAGCAGCATATTAAAAACCTTGGAATCCCTTATACTATTATTGGTCCCACATTTTTTATGGAAAACTTGCTTGGTTCAGGATTAGAGCAGGGTCAACTTGCTTTACCTTTATCTCCATCTACCATTTTACAACAAAGTGCTCTTGAAAATATTGCAGAGTTCACAGCACTAGTGCTTGAACGTCGTAAACCATTTTTAGGAAAGAGAATAGATATTGCATCCGACGAAGTTACTGGAGAACAAGCTGCTGAAATTTTATCCAATGTGTTAGGAAACAAAATTAGATATGTACATATTCCATTAGAGCAAGTCTATCAAGCAAATGAAGATATGGCTCGTATGTATGATTGGTATGAGAATGGAGGGACTGGCATAGACATATCAGCTCTTCACCAAGAATATCCTGAAGTCAATTGGCTCTCGTTTAAAGACTGGGCCAGATCAAAATTAAGTGATAATACATAACATTACAATGACAATAATAATAAACGTTAGAGAGAGTGAGTTACGAAATGTCTTCTTATAACGATCCAATTATATCAAAGTACGCAATATGCTTTCTTAGCCTTACGTGGAATGCTAAAATATGATTACATTTTATATGTTATTGCATAATTGCAAGAGCCGAATGACATATACTAAACAATAGGATAGCAGTAAGCACGTGTAAAAATGTCAGACAAGCATCAAAAAGAAGTTACCTCTGTGATATGCAGGAACATAAAGTCCGGCTACGAGAAGGATTATGACGACTGGCTTCGACGCTATTTGAAATATGAAAGGAGGGCTCCTGGATACCTTGGTACAACAATAATCTTACCCGGGGGCGCTAGCTCAAATTTACGATATATTATTCTCCGCTTTACTAATAGCGAATTAATGGAAGCATCGAAAAATTCAGCAGAATCCCAGAATCTATTAGAGGAAGCAAATAATTATTCTACACTACATTACGAGACATCCACGGGTCTTGAAACGTGGTTTACTCTACCAAACTTGAAAACCCTTGGCCAACCTCCGCCACCGCCTCGATGGAAAATGGCAATTGTTGTATTCATTGCAGCATACATTATTAGCTCTCTATCACGATATATTCTTGGTCCTTTTATAGGACAGTGGCCAATACTTGGAAACGCCGTGATTTATGCCGTAATACTAGTAGTTTCACTAACCTATTTTGCAATGCCTCTTATGAGTAGGTTGTTGCGACACTGGTTGTATCAGAGAACTGTATGACACCTGCACCTCATCGTAATAATTCCTTGAAGGATAATTGTATAATAGAGTTGAAAGTCCATCCTCTGAAGTATCGCAACTAATGCTGAGATGTTACCCTCTTTATACGTGCCGTCAGAAATAGTTTTTTATTAGATAGACCGCAGCAGCGTTATATATTCCACGAAGATAAAAAGTGATAAATAAAATAACATACTGGTCCTTTTAGATATGAAGGCAGCCATTTTTGAAAAACCAGGTTTGGAGAATTTAAGGGTTACAGATAATGTAGAATTGCCAAAAATAAGCGATCATGATATACTGATAAAAGTTAAAATGGCTGGTGTAAATCCGATAGACAATTTTGTAGTTTCAGGAGCACTGCCAAAAATAGATCCTCTTCCACATGTACCGGGAGCTGAGTCAGCTGGTATAATAGAAGAAATTGGAAGTCATGTCAATAATGCTAATAATAATTTCAAGAAAGGAGATAGAGTAGTAGTACATAACAAAGTATTTGATGGAACTTGTGATATGTGTCTAAATGGCCTAGATATGGTTTGTAGAAATGGTGGATTGATTGGTGCAATTACTAATGGTGGTTTTGCAGAATATATTGCGGTACCTGAGAGGAATGTGTTTAAGATACCACAAAATATGGATTGGGATTTGGCTGCTAGCTTACCTGTAACTTCCCTGACCCCATATCATGCCCTAAAGGAAGCATCATTAAAAATAAATGAATTTCTGTTAGTCTTTGGTGCATCAGGAAATACTGGAATGATAGCGGTACAGCTAGGCAAGAAAATGGGAGCAAAAGTTATTGGTGTTTCCAAAGTTAATTGGATAAAGACTGATTTTGGAGCGGATTATATAATAAGTGATTATGATAAAGTAGTTGAGAATGTAAAAGATATTACTCAAGAAAAGATGGCAGATGTAGTGGTTAATTCTTTGG